>JBFFMO010001261.1:0-1669 GCA_041554035.1 Allomicrovenator sp.
CGCGCGTTGGACGCCAGCAAACACGTCAAAAATCTCTTTGACTTCCTTGATGGCAACGATGCGGTTCAGCTTGATTTGACGGCCTTTATAGACCGTGCCCATTCCGCCGCTGCCGATTTCTTCATCGCGTTCATACAATTCAATACCTGCTGTCGAGGCTGTTGGACGAGGGGCTGCGGGATTCGCGCCAGTAGCTAATCGTCGATCACGAAACGAGTCTTGATTCATCGTATTTTTGGGCGTTGAGAGGTCAATATTTTGCGCATGAGCAGAAAGCTCCATATCGGGAGACTGAATCTCAGGCCCGGTCTGCGCATCGTCGCCCGTCGGTTCAAAACCAACGGCGCTCATGTCCATGCTATCCAAAAGACTATCCACTTCGGCGTCAAATTCGTTTTCGGCCGAACCCCCGAGTTGCTCGCTAAACGCACTGGCCGCTTCGTCGGTCCAAAGCGCATCGTCGAGCCCCGCTTCCACGGCGAGGTCGGTGGTTGAGATGTTGTCCGCAACGCGGTCGTACTCGACGTACCCGTGATTCTCAAGGAATCGGATATACGTCAGCGCGTGAAGGTGCAACGACGCGAGGTGCTTCTGCACTGCGTCATAAGAAGCTTTGCCGCCGACTTCCTGAGCCTGAATCGTGTGCACAATCGTGCGCAAATCTTTCAGAACATCTGGGAGCGTTAAGGACGAATGCGATGGAGCCATCGTGGTGGTCGTCTTGGGTATGAGTCAGTGCAGACCCTACCCCGAGAAACCAAGCCGTGCAATTAATTACGCTTCAGCATTTTCGATGACTCTTTCAGTGTGGAGTGGGATTTCCCAAAATCGCCGGAGCGGGCTCTGGTGTCACGACTGGTGCAGGTTCCGGCGTCACGACGGGCGCAGGCTCGGGTGTCACGATCGGCGCGACCACAGGGGCTGCGATCGGAGCGGCCACTGGAGCCACCGGAGCCGCCACTGGAGCCACTGGATCGGCAACGGGAGCCGCCACTGGAGCCACCGGATCGGCAACGGGAGCCACAGGAGCCACCGGATCGGTCACAGGTGACGCAGGCAGATTGGGATCAGGAACCACGGGTTCAGGCGCGACCAGCGGGACCTCGGTCCCAAGACGTAAGCCCGCTCCCACGACCTCGGGTGCGATGAGTCCCGCAAGTTTTGACGAAACCCATTGAGAGCCACGAACGGTGAAGTGATCGACGTCCCAGCCCACGGCTGAGGCAAAAACACTCGCGGGCCAATGCCCGTAAGACACCACCACGCCTGAGGCCGTTTTTGTCATCGGCACCGTCAATCCAACACAAGCAAGCGTCGAAAATGCGGCGAGCCACCAAGAGAAACCTCCCCTGGCCGTGGCGACACGGAGCGCCGTGGGAATCCCAAACACGCCCACCAAAGCCACCAACGCCACCAACCAGCCCGCAGAGATCCATTGAGAGACGAAAGCACCAACAAGCCAGATGGCCAAAAATGTGGGCAAGAGCACGGCGACCCATTTCAGGATCTGACCGGCACGCTTCAGACCATCGGAGGACCCGCGTTCGATGGCCCGTACATCCTTGCCCTTTTTGGCCTTTTCTTTGGGCTCTTTGGGCTCCTTGGTCTCTTTTTTCTCGGGTTCGGCAGCTTTTACGATATTGGCGGCCGGCGCTTCTTTCAGGCTGGC
>JBFFMO010001262.1:0-1669 GCA_041554035.1 Allomicrovenator sp.
CGCACAAAGTGCCGCGACTTCGCTGCCAAGGATCCATTGTTGGTTGGCGCTCAGGTGTTTGGCCCGGAATTGGACGAGGCGAACACCCGCACCAAGGGAGATTTCGATATTGTCGAGGAAGTCCTCGTTTTGCTCGCTGGGATCGGCGATCGCCATCAGTCTGGGAAGGGGCTTGCGCATCAGTCTGTGGTCTCGATTCGGCCTTCCATGGGACTGGAGGCTTGTGCGTAGTGTCGTTTAGGAATCCGTCCAGCCCGCGATGCCAGCCGTCCGGCCTCGACGGCTTTTTTGAAGGATTCAGCCATCAACACAGGGTTTTTTGCACCAGATACCGCGGAATTGAGCAGCACGCCATCGCAACCGAGCTCCATCGCAAAGGCCGCTTCGGAAGCCGTGCCGATACCTGCATCGACGAGCATGGGGACTTCCAGGAATTCACGAATGATCTGGAAATTATAGGGATTCCGAATCCCCATGCCGCTGCCGATCGGTGAGCCAAGCGGCATCACAGCGGCACAACCCGCGTCTTGGAGTTTGCGGGCGAGTATCGGGTCGTCGTTGGAATAGGCCATGACGACAAACCCGTCGCGCACGAGGTCTCTGGCGGCTTTCAGGAGCTCTTCGCCATCCGGCATCAGAATCTGGTCATCCCCGATGACCTCGAGCTTGATCAGGTCGGTCTCAAGGGCTTCTCGGGCAAGATGTGCGGTCAAGATGGCGTCCCGCGCGGTGTAACAACCGGCGGTGTTGGGCAGGATCTTGAATTCGTCGCCCAAGACATCCAGCACGCCCGCTTCTTTGGAGGCATTCACATCCAGGCGCCGAATCGCGACTGTAACCAGTTCGGACCCGCTTGCCCGCAAGGCATCCAGCATCAACTGCAGGCTTGGAAACCCTGAGGTGCCAAGCAGCAGCCGGCTCTTGAATTCATAGGGGCCGACTTTGAGTACGTCTTCTTTCATGATCATCCGCCCTGAGTCGCTCGAATCACTTCGACGCGGTCGTTTTCCACCAAAATCAGGTCGTCCCATTGGCTTCTGGGAATCACGCGATCGTTGACGGCCACTGCGATTCCGCGGACCGCACCGAGCTGCATCGATTCCAAAAGTGCGCTCAAAGTCGGTGATTCAAGCGCAGGCTCTTGGGTTGTTCCGTTGATCTTGAGTTGCATCGCGGTCCCGTGTCAGGAATCTTATGCCGCGAACGAGCCGTGAAGGCTAGTCCTAGCCGCAGGAAGATTGATGAAAGAAGATGAAGGAGCATTCGCCAAGGTATCAACCATCGGGATCATCCTTGTGATCGCAGCGATGGGTGGTGTTTTGTACTTGAAATCCATAGGCATTCGCTCGTTTGGCCCGGTGCCGACCCTCATCGTACCGCTGACCCTTTTTGTGGTCCGAGCCTGGTGGACGGCGAATATTTCGCCGGAACGGATGCGAAAACAACAAAAAATGATGGCCGGGATGATCACAGCGGTGTGCACTGGCGTGATGATCATGCTCATGATTCCGAACTGAGCAGGCTCCATGGTTTTTGCGCCAATGTTGCCTCGTCGAACCCCGGCTCCACGCGCAACTGAGCTTGCGCATAACCGCAGTAGAGCCCTGCATGCACCGACGAGGGCCGATGATTCCCTGAGCGTTTGACGCCACCAAAAGGCAGTCGGCTC
>JBFFMO010001263.1:0-1667 GCA_041554035.1 Allomicrovenator sp.
ACGCGGTCATCGAATATCTGCCAGCTCCGGATGAAGTAAAAGCGATCCGCGGTGAAGTGGACGAAGACGGAACCGAAGAGACCCGTCCTGTTGATGACAAGGCACCATTTGCGGCGCTTGCATTCAAGATTGCTACCGACCCGTTTGTGGGTACATTGACGTTCTTCCGCGTTTACTCTGGCACGCTGGAGTCGGGTAACGCAGTTTATAACTCGGTCAAAGGCAAGAAAGAGCGTGTGGGCCGTATGGTTCAGATGCATGCCAACGATCGGGAAGAAATCAAGGAAGTTCTTGCGGGCGACATTGCTGCGGCAATCGGCCTGAAGAACGTCACCACGGGTGACACCTTGTGCGATGAAAACCACAAGATCATTCTTGAGCGCATGGAGTTCCCCGAGCCGGTTATTTCGGTAGCTGTTGAACCGAAGTCCAAGGCCGACCAGGAAAAGATGGGTGTGGCGCTGGGCAAGCTAGCTCAGGAAGATCCGTCATTTCGTGTGCGCTCAGACGAAGAGACCGGTCAGACGATCATCTCTGGGATGGGTGAGCTTCACCTGGATATTCTTGTCGACCGTATGCGTCGTGAGTTCAAAGTGGAAGCCAATATCGGTAAGCCGCAGGTTGCGTATCGTGAGTGTATTCGCAAGTCTGTAGATGTCGAAGGCAAGTTCGTTCGTCAGTCTGGTGGTCGTGGTCAGTATGGTCACGTAAAAGTCAGGATTGATCCGCTCCCGCTGGACCAGGAAGATGCCGAAAACTTTATCTTCGTGAACGAGATCGTTGGTGGTGCTGTTCCCAAGGAGTACATCCCCGCGGTTCAGCAGGGTATCTCGGAGCAGATGCAGAATGGCTGTCTGGCTGGCTATCCGCTGCTGGGTATCAAAGCAACCTTGTACGATGGTTCGTACCACGATGTGGACTCCAATGAAATGGCGTTCAAGGTTGCGGGCTCCATGGCGATGAAGAAAGGCGCTTTGGAAGCGAACCCGGCTCTACTTGAGCCGATGATGAAGGTTGAAGTTGTAACGCCTGAAGATTACATGGGTGACGTGGTGGGTGATTTGAACCGCCGCCGTGGCCTGATTCAGGGTATGGATGACAGTGTATCCGGCAAGATTGTTCGCGCCGAGGTTCCGTTGTCGGAAATGTTTGGCTATGCAACCGATCTGCGCTCTGCAACTCAGGGTCGTGCGTCTTACGCGATGGAATTTTCGCGTTACGCGGAAGCGCCAAACAACATTGCCGAAGCAATTATTAAAAAGGGTTGATACCCAGGACTTAAGTAACAGGAAGAGGTGTAACTGTGTCTAAATCTAAATTTGAGCGTAAGAAGCCGCACTTGAACGTGGGCACTATTGGTCACGTAGACCATGGTAAGACGACTCTGACCGCTGCTCTGACTCGTGTATGCCACGAAGTTTGGGGCACGGGTTCTGCGAGTGCATTTGATCAGATCGATAACGCACCGGAAGAGCGTGCGCGTGGTATTACCATTGCGACCTCTCACGTTGAGTACGATTCCCCTAATCGCCACTACGCCCACGTAGACTGCCCGGGCCACGCGGATTATGTGAAGAACATGATCACGGGTGCTGCTCAGATGGACGGAGCGATTTTGGTGGTGAGCGCCAATGACGGTCCGATGCCGCAAACGCGTGAGCATATTC
>JBFFMO010001264.1:0-1666 GCA_041554035.1 Allomicrovenator sp.
TTCGGCTTCAAACGCTGAGGCCAAAAGCGTGAAGATAATGCCGGATAAAAAAGAAGTGCCAAACATCAGGACCATCGCGCCGGGCACAATTTCGTCCCATTCAAAAGCGTGCGGAAATCTGGCGGCCACGGGCACCATGCCCAGGTACCCGAGCAAGGTCGTCAGAGCCGCCGCGACACAGAAAACCGAGAGCAGCGTGCGCCATGAGTCACGGGTTGAAATACGGCCACCGACCAGCGCCCCGGCTCCAATACCGGCCAGAACCACGCTCAGCATCAACGCGAAGGTCAGAGAGCTGCCGTACGCAAAAAGTGAGAGGACGCGGAACCAGACGGTCTCTAGAGCGAGCAGGGTGGCACCGCAGAACGCGGACGCGAGCAAGATGAGTTTTGCTTGTTTCGAGAGTCTGATTTGGGCGGGCTCAACTTCCTGGGCCGGGAGGTCGTCGAGGGCTCGTAGCGTCATGACCAGGATGGCCGCGATGATATTCAGCGACGCGGCAACCATCGCCGTGCCCCTAACGCCCAATGCCTCAATCAGCACGACCTCACCCACGACCGCTCCGATGACGGCTCCCAGAGTGTTCATTCCGTATAAACGTCCAAGAACTGCGCCAAAATTAGGGGATTCGCGAAGCAGGGCGGCGACGAGCAAGGGAAGCGTGGCTCCCATGGCCGTCGAGGGTACGAGGGTCAGCGAAAACGCCCCAACAAGGCGCGCGAGATTCAGAAGAATTGGATAATCAGAAAGGGCCCGATACACCGGCGCAAACACGCCGGTCAGTTGCGGCAGCGTTAAGACGAGCGCAACGCCGGTGATGGCGATAATCACTTCCATCGCGGCATACGCCCGCACGACCCGTGTGATGCGGTCACCCCACCGCGCAATCAGCAGATTGCCAAGCCCCAGGCCGCCCATAAACCCGGCCAGCACCAAGCTTGAGGCCCACACTGAATTACCCAGCATGAGGCCGGCTTGGCGAAACCAGAGCGTCTCGAACAAGAGCCCGGATGCCCCGGATAACAAGAAGATGAGCGAAACCTTTTCGGTGGTTCGGTCAGAGTTAACGCCACTCATAATTGTGTCGTGGTCGGTGGGGTTTTTGATCAGGTGCCTATGAGCGTGAAGCCTAGTGCGAACCACGATGGAATTACCACTCATTACGGCCTTTTTCCCCGCGATAAGTTCCGTTGGATATTTTGTGTCGTGGTCTATGGTCGACAAACGTCGCGCGATTTGATCCTCGCTCGCTATGTGTCCGAGGCTCAAATGCTTGAACGACGTCAACAAAATGCGATTACAAATCCCAAACCTTCGTAAACGGCTGTCAAACCCGTCCGGCGGGCCTATGATGTGCCGCTGAAACCGTCGGGAACACCAGGGAAATGATGATTCCAGTTTTGATGCTCGTACTTCTGGGCGCTTTGGTAATGTCTGTAGCGTTGATGGTTGTCTTGAATCAACAACGTAAAGAGAACTGGGCTTTGGTCGCGCGAAGTCTAAACATAGCATACGTCAGGGGTACCCTTGTCGGTCGTGTCGACGGGGTCCAGGTCTCGGTGGCAGTTGAAAAAGAAATACAACAACCTGTCACGGTTTTTAAGGCCGAGATCGAGGGCGGTTTACCTGCTTCGTTGTTGATAACGCCTCAAGGCGTGGTCGCAAA
>JBFFMO010001265.1:0-1663 GCA_041554035.1 Allomicrovenator sp.
GATCAAGAAAGACGATGTCTGGATCAAAATCCATCTTTGCCAGGGCGTAGTCGTACGACCCCTTAAAGATCTGACTGCGATCGGCACCATCGACGCGTTTAACGTTCTCGGTGACCAACTCGATCGATGTCGTGGCGCTGTCGGCAAAGCAGACCCTTGTCGCGCCGCGGCTTAGGGCTTCACACCCCAACGAGCCCGTCCCAGCAAAGGCATCAAAGACCGTGCAGTCTTCAAAAGACCCCAGGATAGAGAATAGGGATTCACGAATACGATTGGGCGTCGGTCTCACCTTGTCGTCGCTTGGCGAGACAAGAATGATTCCGCGCGATTCACCTGCAATTATGCGCATCAGTTCATCATCTTTCGGTCGGGACGATCGTCCTCGGGTTTCTTCACTACTTTCAAGTGGCGACGAGCCTGCCACATACGAAATCGGGTTTTAAGGTCGCGGATCAAACCAGATGGGCGAGTTGCAATGTACCCGGCCAACACACCGCCGGCCTCGAGGCCCACGCCCGGGAAATTGAGCGAGATCGCGCTCATCACCACAGAGAGTCCCACGAAGAAGGTCAGGAGGATCCTGCCGTTCATCGGGATCCCAAAGATCGACATCTGGGTATTCCACTGTCGGATACAATAGACGGTGGCGAGCGCGGTCACGGCGGGATGCCAGCCTTGTTGGACAAATGGCAAGGGGGACATCACTAACGAGGTGGCCAGACCGACCAGCCAGGCAAAGATCCCACCCAGTAAAATCCCGCCGAGCTGGAGGAGCCACCATCTCTTGGCGCCCCACCGTTGTTCGACTTCTGCCCCAAAGATCCAGATTCCGACCCCCGCAAACAGGATGCTCAGGAAGTCGTTATCGAAGAACCCATACGTGATGACCTGCCACGGCTGCACCGCCATAGGCGTGTTCGCGGGCAGGACCAGCCACTCGGTCACAAAGGTTCGCAACGGCTCGATCAAGATGAGCGCCAGCCATTGGGCCGCAAGAAGACCGATCAAGATCTTCGCATTTCGCGAAAAGGGCGGCCAAGCCACCTGATATTGAGTTTGATTCATTACAGACCTCCCGTTCTTTCTAACATACAACATGGGCTCAGCCATCCCGGAGCATCATGGACGCGTATCAAAAGAAGCGACTGATCATTGAAGCTGCGCTCGCGATTCTGGTCGCGTTTGTGCTGGTCTTTGCCGAGGCCTATCCCACAAAAACTTCGTCGATGGACCTGAGCCTGCCTTACCTGACTGTGGGTATCGCTGAAGGCACTCTGGCGATCGATACCGCGATGGCCCATTACGGACACAGCGCGGACAGCGTCCGGGTCGAGGGAAAGACCTATATCAGCTCGCCGCCCGGCCTGGCGTACGTGGCCTCTGCTCCTTATCGCCTTGTTTATGGCTCTGAGCTCCCGCCCCTGTTGGAACTCGTAAATTTCCTGAACCGCTGGGTGGGGATTCCTCTGGCGTTGCTGTGTTTCCTGTCGTTGCGGCGAATCTTGAAGCTGACCCACGTGGATGGGCCGGCGATCGATGTTGCGTCGTTGGTGTTTGCGTTGGGCACGCCCATGATGGCTCAGGGAACGACTCTAAATGCCGACGTTTTCTTGGCCCTGCTCCTCCTTCTGGCGTTGCGGGCGTTGTTGACGCTTGAAACCAA
>JBFFMO010001266.1:0-1660 GCA_041554035.1 Allomicrovenator sp.
CTCGTCGCGCGACTCGCCATGAAGAATAATCGTGGACGAGAGAACCTCGTCGAGCTTGCGTCGAAACTCTGCAAAGAGACGGCTTTTTCCCAGCCCAAGCGGGGCCGTCACAGCGACGCTGACCATTTTGGAGGTTTGGGTTGCCAGGTCGTGGGCTGCCATCAGCGCGTCAAGTTCAGTCTCGCGGCCGACCATCGACGTCTCAATCCCGTACACGCGCCACGTGTCGAGTTCCTCTCTTTCGCGGGTGCGAACGAGCTGGGTCACCCTCGTGATGACCGCCATCGGAGCACCACAGGCGATGCAGTACTCAGCACTTGAGTGATTGATGGCGTTGCACGCCTTGCACGCAACTTTGTCCAAAGACTCCAACGCCGGCGGAGGCGACTCGCTTATCGAACCGCATCGGCCGCATGTGTCTCCTTCGCTGAGTTCGAACCCACAATAATGGCATTCCATCCGGACCTCCTACTGCGCGCTCTCAAGCAATACCAACGAGGTATCCTGTCGGCGTCCACCGGTCACGCTAAAGTTCGCAACGAATGCGAGTTTTGACCGATAACACCCCCGAATGACGGAGGGCTTCGTGGAAACCTACAACACATCCGAAATACAGACACTTGTCGAAAGCCTCGCGCTTGGGGAAGAGATTGTCCTCAGCGTTTCGAGTGACACGAGCCACCTCCGATGGAGGGTGGTCAATACTCGCCAAGGCTACCATTCGTTTGTGGATGCCTCGATGGAAGATGATTCGCACTTTGAATTCCTGATTTCTTCGCCAAGAGCGACGCAGCTTTTGGCACGCGCAATGGTCGAAGGTCAGGTCACGCCTCTACTGAGCCATCGAGACACTCGATTGGCATGCGTGGGAGTCGGTTTGGAAGGGGCGGACAGACTGCCCAAGGATTGGCGACGGGCGCTGAAGCGGGGCGACGTGGTGCTGACCTGGCTGGACAGGCCTCAAGAACAGCTAGGGGTTCATCTCAGGATCAATGACTCATCAACCGTGGATATCCGTTTGATCGGCGACGCGCCCCATGTGTGGGTTAGAGACGAAGCGCACGACGGAACGGACCTTCAAGTCCGCGAACACTATGTGGAAGCGCGAACCTCTCAACTGATTTCGAGGCTCAGAAAAGGGCGTTTCGATGGAGAGGTTTCCACCGGAAGATTCACCAAGCTTCGTTTCTGGGAAA
The DNA here is from genome assembly GCA_041554035.1 of Allomicrovenator sp. Classification (GTDB taxonomy): domain Bacteria; phylum Myxococcota_A; class Bradymonadia; order Bradymonadales; family Bradymonadaceae; genus JBFFMO01. The sequence continues at coordinate 1,197 of JBFFMO010001266.1, forward strand.
TGAGCACGCCCGAGCACCGTGCGGCCGTTGAAACACGGCAAGGCTGGGCGTCTCAGGAAATCGGGTAGCGGTCGGGGTCGGTCAGCTGAATCTTGCCACCGGCCCCCTCGATCACCTCTTGCATCGTCAACGCCCGAGAATTCGCGACCGCTCGCGCAATCACGATGGGCGCAGCCTGCATCAATCGCAATGCCGCGAAATATTCGATCGACAACAAGATAGAGAGCACCTGCCCAACCCGCCTGTCCGAATATCCGGGATGCCGAAGAACGACGTCGACCAAATTCGACGTCGATTGAGGCTCGCTGAGCCGAGCGTCGTCGAAATTGCCTGATTTCAAAGGTCCTTCTTCCACCGCCGAAAATACAACTTGTTCAGCCTCGCGAGCGGGAGCAGGGCGCGAGGCAATCTCAACACCATCCAGGCCCGCCAAACCCAGCGCGACTGCCGGGGTGACACCGTGC
>JBFFMO010001267.1:0-1658 GCA_041554035.1 Allomicrovenator sp.
TATCATCCATAGTGGCTGAGCGCTTTTAAAGGGTGGTCCGGCAAAAAACAGCGAAATCGGGCCACACAACCATAAGGAAATGTAAATATGACGATTATTAGAGAAGGAGCTCGCCTCGGCGACCAAGAGTTGATCATCGAGACAGGCCGTATGGCTCGCCAGGCAGGCGGATCAGTTGTCGTTCAATACGGCGACTCGCAAGTGCTTTGCACCGCAACCGGCGGCGCACTTAAGAACATGGGATTTTTCCCCCTTGTTTGTGATTATGTCGAAAATCAGTGGGCTGCGGGCAATATTCCCGGTGGCTACCTCAAGCGAGAAGGTCGCGGAAGCACCAAGGCAACGCTCACGAGCCGCCTGATTGACCGCCCCATTCGCCCGTTGTTTCCAGAGGCCTATCAGAATGAAACCCAGCTTGTGGCTTGGGTTATCTCAGCTGACTGTGTCAACGACTCCGACGTGATCTCGATCACAGGCTGCTCTGCAGCACTCATGCTCAGCGACATCCCGTTCAACGGTCCGGTCGCTGGGGTTCGTGTTGGCCTTATCGACGGCAAGTTCGTCGCTAACCCAACTTTCGAACAGCGCGAAAATTCCGAAATGGACATCATTCTTGCTGTGACTCCTCACGCCATCGTTATGGTTGAGGGCGAGGCCAAAGAAGTTCCAGAAAACGTGATGATGGACGCGCTTGAATTCGGTCAAAATGCAGTCAAGGACATCCTTGAAATGCAGATTCGTCTGAAGAAGGCCGTTGGCAAAGCGAAGATGGAAGTTCCTGCAATGACCGATCTGTCGGCCATCACCAAGGACATCGAGAAGAAATTTGGGAAGAAAATTCTCGAAGCTCAATCGATCCACGACAAAGGCCTTCGTTACAAAACGACAGGTGAACTCGAAACTGAAGTCATCGCTGCATTTGCTGACAAATACGCGGATCGCAAAGACGACATCAAAGAGGCATTTGGCGGCGTGAAGAAGAAGGTCGTCCGTAAGGCGATCATCGAAGGACGTCGAATTGACGGCCGCAGCTCACGTGACGTGCGAAATATCACGATCGAAGTGGGTCTTCTTCCTCGCGCACACGGTTCGGCTCTTTTCACTCGTGGTGAGACTCAGACGCTCGTGAGCGTGACTCTCGGTACGGAAAAAGACGGACAGCGTGTGGATGCGCTTGAAGGAAACAGCTTCAAGCAGTTCCTGCTTCACTACAACTTCCCAGCATTCAGCGTTGGCGAAGTCCGCGGGTTCCGTTCGACGGGCCGTCGCGAAATCGGTCACGGCAACCTCGCTGAGACCGCACTTGCAACGACTCTTCCTAACCTGAAGACCGAATTCCCTTACACCATCCGTATCGTCAGCGACGTGCTTGAGTCGAACGGCTCGAGCTCGATGGCTTCGGTATGTGGCGGATCGCTTGCGATGATGGACGCCGGTGTCCCGATCAAACGTGCGACCGCCGGTATCGCCATGGGCCTCATCAAAGAGGGTGACGACATCGTCGTCCTCACCGATATCCTGGGCGACGAAGATCATCTGGGTGACATGGACTTCAAGGTCTGTGGAACGGAGCGAGGAATCACCGCATTTCAGCTCGACACCAAGATCGAAGGCATCTCACGTGACACGATGTTCGCTGCTCTTGAGCAGGCCAAAGA
>JBFFMO010001268.1:0-1657 GCA_041554035.1 Allomicrovenator sp.
GGTCGGGCGGCCCAAAAAACGCCAATCGGCCGCCCACGACCACGCAGAGACGATCGTAGATGGATAATGAGGTCATGATATGCGTGGTGACGATCACCATGCGATCGCCCGTGGCCAATTTCCGAAACGCTTCGGTCAAGGAGCGCTCAAGCGCGGGGTCCAATCCACTGGTCGGTTCGTCGGCAAAGAGCAGGCGCGGCTCCGCCAGAAGTTCGACTCCCACACTGACGCGCTTGCGTTGACCACCAGACAGGCTGCCGACGCGAACGTCTTTGCGATCGGCCAGATCGAGCAATCGAATCACCGAAGCAACTCGTGCCCGTCGTCCGTCGGGCTCTACGTCGGGAAGCCTCAACTCTGCGGCGTATTCCAAGACACGCTCGACCTTGAGTGCGGTGGGAACGATGTCGTCTTGGGGCACGTAACCGATATTGTACTTCAGGGTCTCGAAGTTTTCGATGAGGTTTTGGCCGTCAAGCGTCACCACACCGGCTTTTGCCGGTCGAAACCCGTTCAAGGCCATCAATAATGTGGATTTGCCGGATCCTGACGGTCCCAGAATTCCAATCAATTGACCGGGTTCGGCTTTGAAGTCGATGGACGAGAGAATGGTTTTTCCACCACGCTCGACGATGAGCTTTCGTGCGACGAGCATGGGGAGCACCTGATCTAAAAAGTCACGGCTTGGGGTTCGCGGGCTTGCAACCACGTGTCGGTTGCGGCGCGTAAGAGGTCATCGACCGCCGAGTCGTCTTTCGAGAAATCAATCCCGGTCGTGTCCACTTCGAGTAACGGCGTGTCTTCGTAGTGATGAAAAAACGACTGGTAGAGCGATCGAAGGCGGTCGAGGTATTCGGGGTCCATATTCTGTTCGTACGAACGGCCACGTTGCGAGATTCGCCCCATCAACACGTCAAGCGGTGCATGCAGATGAATCACCACATCTGGCTTGGGCACTTGTGTTGTCAGGATCGTGTACATGCGGTCGTACAACGACAATTCGTGGTCGGTCAGCGTCAGGCTTGCGAAAAGCCGACACTTTACAAAGAGGTAGTCGCTGATGGCCATGCGCCCGAAAAGGTCATCTTGCGAAAAATCCTCCTGTTGCCGGTAGCGCGATAACAAGAAGAACATCTCGGTTTGAAATGCATAGCGCGATTGGTCTGCGTAGAAATTAGCGAGGAAGGGGTTTTCCTCAAAAATTTCAAGCACGGTCCGAGCGTTGTAGCGCTCCGCCAACCGGGTCACGAGAGTTGTCTTTCCCACGCCAATAGGGCCTTCGACCACAATGTAGCGGGGAGTATCGGAGGGTCTGTTGAGCATGGAATGGGCACGGCTGAGGAGAAGGTTTAAGGGTAGTATGCCGGGTCCTGAATCGTCAACTCTTGGCTGGCCTGATGCGGCAACGTGTCCTGCCTTGTGTAGGTAAGATTGACCTACTAAGATGCCGCGAATCCGACGCGCGAGAGCAGGTGTGCGGAGATGAAGGAGCAGGTGTGGCTAACGAAACGATTCTGGTGGTCGACGCCGACACAAAGAGTCAAAAAGTTCTTGAGGTCAGCTTCAAGAAGGCTGGATACCGTGTAATCATCACGGATTCCCCTCTTGAGGCCAAGCGACTGATGGTCTCCGAACAACCCGATCTCATCATCTCAGA
>JBFFMO010001269.1:0-1657 GCA_041554035.1 Allomicrovenator sp.
ATCCGAAGCATCAAGCGTATTTCTGGGCGACACATGCCGGCGCTGAATTGGACCTCTTGTTGGTCCGGGGCGAAGAGCGTTTAGGGTTTGAATTCAAGCGCTCAGACAGTCCATCGACCTCAAAATCCATGCATGTAGCGATGGAAGATCTGAAACTGAAACGACTCACGGTGATCCATGCCGGCGAGTCGACGTTTCCGTTGGCGGAAAACATCATCGCGCAGTCGCTGACCGATTTTTCGATAGGTATGTGACTCAAACGCAAGTCGCAATGCCAGGCAGGAGCCTATGGCCTGCCTCTTTTAAGTCGCCATCACCTTGTCAGGCAGGAACCGGCACGATGGTTCAGATGCGCGGCAACACCGGTTCCCCCCGCAAGATAGAAGTGCTTGGCGGTCTTTAAACGGCCTATGACGGCCAACGCGTCACGTTGTTCTGACGAAAGCTGGGTGGACTCGCCCATTCTTCACCTTCTGCATCGAAATATGCGCGCCAAAAACTCTTTGTTCTGGCCGTGAGTTCATTGCTCCGACACCGCCGGAAAAACGCCAAAATCTCGGAATCCCCATAGGTCTTCAGCGCCCACTGCACGTCAACGAGCCTCCCACGCTCTAGGATTCTCGTCAGCAAGAAGTCCTGGTGTTTGTGGATATCCAGAGCGTCAATGTCCACGTCAGGGAAGAGCCATTGGAGATCTATGGAAGGGTGCGTCATAAAACGATTCTAATCACTCGGATGGCTGAGCGACACCCGAGAGTGGCATATCGAACGAATGAACAAAGGACCGGAAGTCCTCGCCGATGGGAAGTTCTTCGTTTGTGATGATTCGTCGCCTCGTGGCAATCTTGGTTTCGCCCGAGCGTGGGTCGACCCCTTCAATTTCGTAGTCCTGCCAATAGACGGCGATTCCGCGTTTCTGCCAATTAGGAACGTCGTTGAAGTTGATGCCTCGCTGAAACAAAATTTCGTTTTTCTCGGACACTGTCACGCCTTCGAGCTTTCGAGTCGCTTGGGTCGCCGAGAAATCATCGTGTTTACGAAGTGCCCAATAGGCGTGCGCGCTCAGGGCATTGCGCAGAGCATCTGCTGACCGCCATCGAAAGTAGTCGACCACGTCGGCGTTCGTAACGAGTTGCAGCAGGCGAGCATCAAAAACGGCATGGCGGTTAAGGGCAACGCTTAGTGCAGCGCTTGCTTCGCCTGCCAATACAGTCAGTGATTTCTCGATTCGCCGCCCGAATGTCGCATCGTCACGGTGCAGGAGCAGCGAGATCTCGTCACTCTGGGTGTAAGCTAAATCGACCCGAAACCCGCAATCGACAAGGTGTTGGGTGGTCGCCACCATCGCGTCTTTAAAGCGAATATCGAATGGCTTTTCAAAATCGCCCGAAGCTTTGGTCAGTGCTGTAAATCCGCGCCCATCCAGTCGTATGACCGCCGCGGTACCAGGAAGCCTGCATCGTTGATCCGCAGCCTCAACTTCGCGAAATCGGTCAAATTCATTCTCCATCGATCCACTCACTTACAACAAATCCGTCAACGCCTAGCCCGACAAAGTAGAGAGCATCGAAACCCTCTTCAATAGCAGGCCTTTCAAGACGTCCAGCGGTTCCCAGGATTGCGGCTTCTGGCACGACGCGGTCACGCCGTGAATTGC
>JBFFMO010001270.1:0-1646 GCA_041554035.1 Allomicrovenator sp.
ATCGGCGTCACGTGGACCCAAAAAACTTATCTCAAACCCGAAAATACATCTGAAGACCAAGCCTTTGGTTCGGTGATTGCTCTGGCCGACGACACCATGGTGGTTGGCGCTCCGGGCGACCGACGCATTCGTGGCGGCATCGATAATCCCAACGACAATACTGGAGCCAATCCTACGGGCGCGGCCTACATTTTCGAGGAAACCAATTCGAAATGGACTCAGATGGCGGACCTCAAACCCGATGGTGTCCTTACGAACACCGAATTCGGCCGAGCCATCGCGATCGACGGCGATTTTGTCGCCGTCAGCGACACAAGGGACCGCACCCAAAAACCTTCTTCTGGCGCCATTTGGCGCTACAGCCGCGAATCGGGCACATGGCTTTTTGACTCCGTCCTTTATGGGAAATCCCCGCTCGTCGGTGACCGGATGGGACAATCGATCGCGATGAGAGGCGACCGAATCCTGACTGGAGCGCTCGGCACGCTAAAAACGGGCGCCGTCCGCACTTTCATTAAACGCAGCGGTGCTTTTTACGAAAGGGACGACAAAATCATCGCCCCCAATGTCGACCCCTACGACCTCTTTGGAAACGCGGTCATATTGCTCGAAGAACGGGCATTCATCGCGTCAAAAGGCGAAGAGAGCTCGGGTCGCGGAATCGGCGCAGACATGGCGGATAACTCGATGGATTCTAGCGGTGCGGTGTATGGGTACACGCTGCTGCGCGATAATTGGGAGCCGACAGCCTACATCAAGGCTCCAAACACCGACGAAGGCGACCAATTCGGATTCTCGATCGCCATTTCTGGAAACCTGATGGCCATAGCCGCGCCCTACGAAGACAGCATCGCAACGGGAATCGATGGGTACATGTTCGATAATTCCGCCTTGGACAGTGGTGCTGTATATATTCGAAAGATTGCGCCAGACTGATTTGGCGCGCTTTATTGTTCAGGCTCCGTCTAATCATCGCTCAAGAATTGATTCGGAAATGTTGATGACAAAAGAATGCCTATTTTGCTCCGACTTGAGCGAGAAATTCGTTTTTGAAAACGACCTTGTTTTTGCGATTCGAGACACGTATCCGGTGTCACCCGGCCACACCCTCATCATCACCAAACGCCACGCTGAAACCTGGTTCGACACCAACCAAGCCGAGCAGCTCGCGGTGTTGCAGGCGTTGGACAAAATTAGAGCGGAATTGGACGCCGAGTTTTCACCCGACGGCTACAACGTGGGCTTCAATGCTGGTGAGTCGGCGGGACAGACGGTCATGCATTTGCATGTCCATATCATCCCACGTTTTTCGCGGGATATGGCCGACCCACGCGGCGGTGTTCGCGGCGTGATTCCCGACAAACAGAAATACTGAAGGCCAAGAAATGTACGTTCTTTTTGGTTTGATCGTGTTTGTGATCTTTATGTGGGTCGGCATTTATGCGCATATCGTCGAAGTGAAGAACAAGCGCCGGACGGCGCTGTCGCAAGTTGCCGCACGTCTGCATTTAGCGCATGAAGGCACATTCATGACCGGCATGCGCGACGGCATCACCTTGTCTGTGCAGATCGACTTTCAGCTGCCTCTGGATAGCCAAAAATACACGGTTTTTAGGCTTCAGCTGACGACCGACCTGCCGTTGGAC
>JBFFMO010001271.1:0-1642 GCA_041554035.1 Allomicrovenator sp.
AAAGCAATGAAGCTTGGCATGACCCGTGAGTTCCGACGAGCCAGCTACGAACTCATGATTCATGGAGGGGCCAGCATTCAGTTCAGCGCTGATGTGAAGTCCGCCAATCTTCATGTGTTGGAAGACGATGCTGTCTTACGATGGACGGTGATTGGATGGATTGACCTTGGTGATGTCTCCACGCTCGCATCGATGATCGGGCACAAGACGTTGATGGTTACCATCCAGAACGTGCAACTCGAACTGTTTGCCCCAGGCGACGACGACGTCGAGGACGACGACGATAACTTCGAGGACGCGGCATGAACCACGCTCCACATCTGCAAAGTCGACGCAAGAAGCGTGGGAATTCTTGGGAGCACACGATTGAAACCGAGTGTGAGTTCCTTCGGGAACTTAAACATTCGGCCGTCGTGCGTTGTCCAGACGCCATGCGGGTGGTCGGCAAAGGAACCTCGGGGAACCTCGAGGCAATCCATGTCCGAACCAGTGCACCGGACTTCTTCGGAACGCTATGGGGAGGCCGGTCAGTTGCGTTCGACGCCAAACGATGTGGGGCTGCACGCTTTCCGTTGCCTGCCGTGGGCAAAGGTTGGTGGCATCAAATCGAGTCACTTTCCGAAACAACGGCCTACGGCGGCATCGGCTTTCTATACGTCCTCAACGATAGCGACACGTCCATCACAACACGCCGATATGTGTTGCCCGTGGTCGACGGTCGAATCGCCGGGCACGACGTCAACAAAGACCGTTCAATCCCCTTTTCCCAACTCGACGACTACAAAGTTCACCCTTCTGAAACGTGGTGGCATTGGGTCGCGAGCCATTTGAACCAATGGACATGGCAGGAGACACCATGAAAAACATGAAAATGTTGCCGGTGCTGAACATTGCACCGAGCCCAACAAACCCACGAAAGCAATTTAAAGACCTTGAGGAGCTGGCGCAGTCAATCATCGAGCACGGTGTGTTGCAGCCGGTGCTTGTTCGCAAGCATCCCGACCTTCCAGAAATGTATGAACTCATCGCAGGCGAGCGCAGGTTTCGCGCGGCGAGAATGGCAGGCCTGGACGAGATGCCGTGCATCATCGGGAAGTTAAGTGACGGCGATGTCCTCGAAGTGCAACTGGTAGAGAACAATCAACGCCATGATGTGAGTCCGTTCGAAGAGGCCGATGCTATTGCATCGTTGATGATCAATCATGGACGAAGTCTGGACGACATCACCGAAAAGCTGGGTCGCACCGAACGCTACGTACAAAGGCGGCTCTCACTTCAAAACCTTCTGCCACGTTTTCGCGAGCTGTTCGAACTCGACATGTTGCAGCTGAACTCATGTGAGTTCCTTGCGCGAATGCCAAGTGAGACGCAAGAGGTTGTTGCCGCGACAATGACCGACGAAGAGCTTAAAGACCATGGGAAGTGGCGGCTGGAAGACGTTCGCCGAACCGTGACCAGCCTGTCGCGGTCCGTCTCGCAAATGCCATGGCTTCTCAGTGGAACGTACAGCGGAATCACCCCATGTGATCAATGTTCGGCACGCACCAAATCCCAATCCGACTTGTTTGGTTCAAGCGACGAGAACGACCAGTGCCTGAACCGAGCTTGCTACGACCGTAAGCTCGCGGCTTGGGCGGAAGTA
>JBFFMO010001272.1:0-1640 GCA_041554035.1 Allomicrovenator sp.
CAAGAAAAATGTGACAGCAGTTCAACCTTTGAAATTATCGAATGCTTTGCGGCTCCTCGGACATGCCCTGCTCATAGGTGCTCCAGCCTGAATTCATACCAAATGGACATCTATCGAATACGGCTTCAATCCTGCGGATATTTCCCTTTTCAACCTTGAACAACTCCGCCAGCTGCCAGGTCCAGTTAATCTGATGGTGATCGAAGAAGCCGAAGGCGAATACAAGATCCAGAACGAGAAGAAGCACCTGAGCCGCTTTGAGCGCGATGACCTGAAAAAACGGGTCAAAAAGCTGCTCAAAGAGCGTTCGATCCCGAAGATGAAAGTCATCGATATGAGCTGGGATATTGACCGGAAACGGGTTCGTTTCTGGAGTCAGTCCGGCACCGTCTGTGAACTTTTTGAAGAGTTCTTCGAAGAAACCTTCGATCTGACACTTCAGCCAGCAAGCCCCTATATTCACGGGCTGCAATTCGAGTTGAGCGAGGACGAACTTGAGTCGCTCGCCACAGTCGAACCAAGCAATTTCATGGCTGGTGTCCCCAGCATTGAATACTAAGGAGGCGGTATGGATTTACTTGACCTGATCAACAGCCAGCGCTTCCTTGGGTCCGAATTCATGATGTGGATTTGGTTCAAATGCGATTGTTACGACGGAATTTTGGACGTGAAGGGTCACGGCAAACTTGAGGTCGTTTTTGACGATGCGATGACGTTGGAAGCCTATATGGCCGAGACGGAACGCTCAGACCTTAAGGGCGGCGCTCCGGCGTTTTCGCCTGAGGCCAAGACGGCTCTACGCCACGGAAAACGCGTTTCGAAGGCGAAAATGCGGATCGTGAAAGAGGGCCGTGAGTGGCTCTTCACCTTGAAGGCTGAAAATCTGGATGTCGCCAGTGCGAAGATTCCAGCGGTCCTGAGCCGTGACGATGACGAGCGTTTCTTCGAACGCATGTACTTGCTCGAAGAATTGGAAGAGATTCTGGAACGAATCTACGAGGAATTTTTGCACCTTCGATTGTCTTCCAAATGGGGAGCGCTCGTTTTGCCGGCGATGTACACGTGGATTGGGATGGATGACCTTGCGACACCCGAACATTACCCAAATATTTAGTCTGCTGGTCGCCCTCGCCGTAGGGTGCGCAGATGACGACACCTCGGTGAACACCGTGGACGTGGATGCTGGTGCCGACATTTCACCCGATGTCGATCTCCAGCTTGCCTGCGAGGGCCTGATTTCAAGTCAGACCCTCGCAGCCGCCACGCATGTGCCGGCACCAACCGCCATTTCATACGAATCTCAGCCGCCCGCAGGTGGCTCGCATCGGCCTTATTGGGCGCAATGGGGCGAGTACTCGGAGCTTCTGCCCGAAGTGTATGTGCATAATCTTGAGCACGGCGGCGTGGCGTTTTTGTATCGTCCAGATGCCAGTCCAACCGATATCGAGGCCCTTCGTGAGTTTGCCCAGGTCCAAGACGCCGCAAGTGGCGGGACTTTCAGGTGGATTTTGACCCCCTACGACGGCCTCGAAACACCAGTGGCTGCTGTCGCCTGGGGCTGGGTTTACACGGCAAATTGTGTGGATGCGCAGGGGCTTGAGGTGTTTGTTGAGCGCCATTACCGCCAGGCACCGGAAGAC
>JBFFMO010001273.1:0-1637 GCA_041554035.1 Allomicrovenator sp.
TCGCCACGTCGCATTACGCTCGGTGACATGCTCGCCGCGAACGAATCGGGCAGCTCTCAGGTTTTTTTCTTGCGCAACAGGGGTATTGGTCGACTGATTCGCCATCCTAGCTCTCCTCGTATTGTGCCGTCCTTGGCACCATCACGAAGAATTATCGCAATCGCTCTCCAGGCAAGGGGTACGCGCTTTCGTCGTAATCCCAGTGCTTGCTGTTGTCCGTATCCATGGACACAAGTTTTCGAGCGTTGCGGTTCCTCCGCAGCCACCAAGCTACAAGGAAAAGGATCGAGGCGCCAAAAAATACCAGTGCACCATCGTTGAACATCGACCACATGGTGGATCCGCTCTTCAGCTGTTGAAACCAACGGGCCTCAGCAACGACAAGAGAATCATCGGTAACATTGCGAAAAGACTTCTGAAACGACTCACCTGACCTCACCCGTTTCAAGACCTTGGCGTACACATCGCTGCCGTAGCGCGTCTTCCATTCTCTGACAAAATGGAAGCTCTGCGCGTACGCAAGGGACGCCGAATTATGATGCTCTGGAAAAACGAAGGACAGATCATCAAACGACATCAAAGCCCCCTGCGCGGCTGACCGCGACAACATCTCGCTGCGTTCGGCGCTCCACTCATCGGCGTGCATGATGGCGAAACCCTCATGAAACCAACGCGGTAACGGCGCACCGCCAGCAGCGCGGTCAAGCGCCACGTGAATCAGCTCATGATGAAAGGTCTTTTCAAACTCGTTGGCGTCCGTGCCCGGCGCGGCTTTCATCTGAATGATAACGACCGAACGATTCGACAACGACAAGCCAACCGCCCACTCCGGCGAGAGGTCAGGAAAGCCATGCGCGGTGAAATAATCGGAGACATCTTTGACCACCCAGACGTCGATACCCGACAGGTCGTCAAATCCAAGCTCTTCGCGCAACGTGTCCAGATCATCGGGTGCGCGCTCGCGCATGGGCCTGGTCGCGTTTTCGTATTGAGGCAGGAAGTGGAACGTTAAGCCATCAGGGCTCGATTCGGTCGTGAAGTCGTCAGGCGTTAAAGCCCAAGCCGGCGCACTGCCTAAGGACAGGACTAAGAGCAGGAGCCAGATAAAGTTTCTCATTCTCACCTCGATGCACTCTAAGATTCCGCGTCTCCCCAGAAGGATTCGCGTCGAATCCGAGCTATCGAGTGGTAAGCACAGACGCCCCAAGTCAAAGGTGACAAGATTTTTCACACCCCATGACATCAATGTCCGACCGCCAAAAAGCGAGTCCGAGGGCCCAAACCACGAACGACACTATTCACAACGGCTTAAGACTTTCGAACTTTTAGGCACGGGACGTGCAATACCCTAATCCAGAGCCGTGAATTCAATTGAACACGGACTTAATTTTACCTTTGGAGTTCGGTAATGAAGAAACTTATTTTAGCACTCGCGATGACGTCTTTGGTTGCAGCATGTGGTGATGACGACGACACGACCCCGTCGAACAACACAACGAACAACTCGACGAACAACACAACGAACAACTCGACGAACAACACGACGAATAATTCGACGAACAACACGACGAATAATTCGACGAACAACACGACGAACAATTCGACGAACAACACGACGAACAATTCGACGAACAACA
>JBFFMO010001274.1:0-1632 GCA_041554035.1 Allomicrovenator sp.
CTTTGACTTTGGTCATTGGTTTAGAGGACTTGGCTTCATCAGCCTCAAGGCGTTTCAGAAATTCTTCAACATCCTCGCCGTCGTCCTCGACCGCCGCAGCCGGCTTACTCTTTGACCGGGACTCCAGATCCCGGAGGAATGCCGCACTCTCGGCTTCGGTCATTTCGTCTTGTTCTGTCATAATTTTGCTCAGCACGTAGTAGCGCGGCCGGTTGACGGATTCTTTGATAGAACTCAGAATCGCATGTATATTATTCGCACCAAGAGACTGGAGCCAATCCAGAATCCGCCATTTAAATCCGAACATCCGTCCGCAGCAGACGGTGAACGGTAGCACAAAGAGACCTGAGTGCGCTTTCCGGCCCCCGGAGAAATTTTTGAAGGGAGATACCAAGTCGGCGAAGTCTTGGGCAGCGGCGGTTTTGCGCGCGTTTACAAGGCACGGGAACTCAGTCTGGAGCGCGACGTCGCGTTGAAGCTGCTGCGTCCGCCCTTGGTGGATGGGCAAAACGATTCCGAACGAGAAACCTACCGTCAGACCCTGATTCAACGATTTCAGCGCGAAGCCATGCTGCTTTCGCGGCTTCGTTGCCCGCACACCGTCACGATGTATCACTACGGGCAATCTGACGACGGCTTGTTCTACATGGCGCTGGAATACATCGATGGACTCAGCCTCGCAGAACTTCTGCGCGACGGCGTTCCGGCTCCACATCGTCGAGTCGCTCGTGTCTTGAATCAGGTGCTTCAAAGCCTGCACGAGGCGCATTCGCTTGGCATGCTTCATCGCGATTTGAAGCCAGCCAACATCATGATTTACGAACACCTTGGGGATGCCGACCAGATCAAGCTTCTGGATTTTGGCATCGCTAAAACTCTGGGCGACGCGCCGGAACATCGAAGAGACCTGACCAGCGACGGCACTTTGATTGGGACCCCACGATACATGGCGCCCGAACAGATTCAGGGGCGCGCGGATGTGGGCGCCGCGATCGACATCTACGCCTTGGGGTTGGTGGCCTACGAACTTCTGGTGGGTAGCCGCGCGATCGAAGGCGACTCGTCGATTCAAATCATCGGCCGACAGCTGGCCGCCGAGTCTTTCCGACTTCCTGACACAGCCGAGATGCCCATTCGCCTGAGAAGGCTGGTCAACCGGATGATGGAAAAGGATCTGACGAAACGCTACACATCGGCTCAGGCTGTATTGGCCGATCTGCGAGACCCAGACCTGCTCAATACGGCCCTTCAGGATCCCTCCATAGAACAGGAGCCCGTGGATCTGGATCCCTCTCATATCGTTCATTTGACCGAAGCCGGGTCTTCTTGGAAAGTCCCTTTGCCCCTGATCGGTATCGGCGTGCTGTGCGTCGCCATCGCGATTGGTGGGACGGTGCTGTGGTCGCAACAGGTCGACACCACGGAGGAATCGGCACCAAGCGCTTCGATGGTGTCGTTTACCGTGGATGCCAACGACCCTCTCACTCAGATTTCCGTCGATGGACAGCCCCTCGGAAAAGTGCCGGTCACGGTTCGAGCCGCGGCCCTGCCGCTGGTTGTGGTGGCGACGCGCGGCGCCGCGACCCAGAAGCGTCTGATTGAGGCGGCCAAGCCCGTCTCGTTCGAATTTGC
>JBFFMO010001275.1:0-1630 GCA_041554035.1 Allomicrovenator sp.
AAAACGGATTCCTGCTGGTCCTCCACCTGTCCAACCTTGAGCTCAAGAAGGTGCAGTCATGAGTTTATTTAGCGATGAGTGGAGCAATTATGGTGGCGGGCGAAAGGCGAGCATCGGCTCGTTAAAAGACACGCAAGTGGCCGACAAGCTTCGTAATTACAAGAAGTTGGTCGCAAAGCGATATCGCATCGTCTACCCCGAAAACATCACGAAATTCCTGCCCGAAGGCAAGCTTTGGATTTCGACCAAGGTCGACGGCGAATTGTGGTTCCTGGTCAAACGTGGCGGCGAAGTTGCGCTCTGCGCGTATAACGGGCGAGTCCTGCAAGGCGTGCCCGTTGTGGCAGAAGCCGAAAAACTGCTGGCGTCGGCGGGTGATATCATCATTCCAGGTGAACTCTTTGCGGTTCCACCTGACGGCACTTCGCGCCCACGAGTTGGCCACGTCGCGCTTTGTCTGGGCGACGACAACCTGGCAAAGAACCTCGGTTTTCGAGCATTCGACCTGCTGGAGGAAAACGGAGAAGATTTCCTTTATCACTCCTATGAAGAGCGATTCTTGCGGCTTCAGGCACTTCTGGGTGAAGGCAAGCGCTGCGGTGTGGTCACCACAGAGGAAGGCGAACGCACACAAGCACGCGACCACTTCCACGAATGGGTGGACACAGGGAAATTTGAAGGCCTCGTGGTTCGAAGCGAACAAGGCATCACCTACAAGGTGAAGCCGTTCGTCACGATCGACGCCGTCGTCATCGCCTTTGGAGAACGAGAGGAAAACGGACGCCCTGAGGTCCGTGAGCTCACCGTCGCTCTCTTACGTGATGACGGCACCTACCACGTGCTCGGAAGCGTCGGTAATGGTTTTGGCGAGGGTGGACGTACGGATTGGCACGACCGACTTTCGGCGATTGAGATGCCCAGTTCGTTTCGTATGGCAAATCGCGAGGGCACTTTATGCCGCTTCGTGAAGCCGGAAATCATCGTCGAAATCAAAGTCTCGGATATCGTGGACACCGATTCTCGCGATTTCCCCGTTCGCCGCATGACGCTTGGTTACGACCCCAAAGACGGCTGGAATTCGATCGGCTCACTGCCGATCGTGTCGTTGATCCACCCCATCTTGATACGCGAGCGCGATGATAAATTGGTCGACGTCGGCAGTGTGGGACTCGACCAGATCATGTCTGTCGTTCCGTTTGAGGGCCGTTCGCTGCAGGCGACACCCAAGGACCTGAGCCGTTCCGAGGTGCTGCGCCGCGGGGTCTGGACCAAAGAGACCAAAGGCAGTCTGGGCGTTCGGAAGTACGTCGCTTTTGCGACGAATAAGGCCGACGACGACCCCAATTTTCCGCCCTACGTCATCTATTTCACCGATTTTTCAGCGGGCCGGAAGGACCCACTGAAGACCGAAATGCGCGTGACGCCCGACAAAGACATGGTGAACGCCTACATCGAGTCTTGGATCGTGGATAATATCAAAAAGGGATGGAACGAGATCGACGCGTAGGCCTACTCGGCCGCGGGATCGGTGGCTTCGAGCTTCGTCGAGTCTTGCTCGCCCGGCAGATTCTGTTCTGGGCGAGACCCGCCGCGGTTTGTCGCACCGGCTCGCTGGTAGGGTTTGCCCGAG
>JBFFMO010001276.1:0-1624 GCA_041554035.1 Allomicrovenator sp.
GAATCGGAATCGAACCGTCCTCGAGACACGCTCCAATCCCGGCACCGACGAGCCAGTTGGAAGCGTCCAGCTTGATGCTGATCGAGCCATTTCGTCCCACATCGATGCCTGCAGCGTTCTCGATTTCAACGTCGTCGTTGATCTTCAAAGCCAGATGGAGGGTGTTCGACACCGCCTCTTTGATGAACGTGGCATCGGCGATGAAACTCAAGTTGGCCAGCGGGTCTGTCGCGCCGATAAGACCGTCCTGAGGGTCTGCATTCTCAAGACGGTACACCACTTGGGGGTACGCCAGCGAAGGCACACGGATGCTGTCGAGCGGCGAAGCCTTGGGATCGGTGAGGTTAACCACAAAGGGGCCCATCACGCGCACGATCTCTTTGGCAGGTACATCGTCGTCGAGGCCACAGACGGCACCCACAAACGAAGTCGTGCTCAGGTCCGCACAGGTCGTTCCTGTCGGCAAATTCAATCGAATCTCAGCCACGTTCATCTTTGCGGAGATTAACGTGTATTGCATGCTGTTTTCGTCGAGAAATACCGGCTCACCGGTCTCAGAACTCAGCGATGAAAAAATGGTGAATGCCAGGCTGACCGGGTTGCCAATATGGGACCCGGTTTCTGCGTCCCCGCAGCCGACCCCAGCGAGTAAACCAATTATCCATATTTTTTTCATGACTTCCTCATATGACTCAGCGGGAAGAGCTGCACATTCATTTGGTACACCACATCCGGATCATTTTGTTCATCACAGTACGCCATGAATTTCTCTCGAAAGTCACGTAGCTTGCTCTTAAGCTCAGACACTGTGTCTGCGCGCACACACACGGTAATGGCACTGATGTCTCTTTCGACCGCTGGGACGTCGTCGATGGAAGCCGCAGCGCGTTCGAGCATCTGTCGATGAAATTGCCTCACGCCGACCACTTGGACTTCGTGACCGGCGTCCAGCGAGGGTTCCCCGCGAGAGGTTCCGTTTTCATCTTCTTCAAGTAAGCCCAATTCCAGCAGCAACTGCAGCGACTTCTGGGCCTTGGTCGCAGAGATCGATGGGCGAAGCTGTGCTGCGATCCATTTCGGATCGGATTGGAAATCGGCCCGACCTGCGAGCTCACGAATGGCCAAATTATACCAATTCGAGAGGTACTCGTAGAGCATTCCGTCGATGGGTTTGGCCTCCAAGAAACGCCTTGTCGCCGCGATGGACTCCATCACGCGCGCTTTTTCATCCGGGTCGGAGGCCTGTTCGAAATCGACGAGCAGCAAGAAAAAACGGGACTCGGCAACACTTAAACCCATGGCCGCCGCGACACGAACAGCGCTCTCTTGGCTTAAGTTACGGTCGCCATCCATCACCATTTTTAAGAAATTTGAACTGCTGAAGCCCGCCTCCTGAGCAAAATATCGGTGCGAAAAGCGCTTCAGGTTCTTTTTTGCCTCTGTGTAGTAGTCGCGCATGAAGAGGCGGAATGCCAGGTACTCAAATATGTCGGGTCTCCACTTCATCGCGGCCTCCTCATTATTTTACAACTTCAGTATGCACATTGCCTCTCCGAGAGCCACGTGTTCCGCCAGTTTCTTGTGTACTGGATGTATACTGAAGTGATTTCAGTAAACAGAATGA
>JBFFMO010001277.1:0-1624 GCA_041554035.1 Allomicrovenator sp.
CACGTCAAAGGCGTCTCCAGAATTGGCGGAGTCTTTGGTGTTTGCGTGGCGAATCTGCAAACACGTCAAATCGAACGCCATCGTTCTGACCAACGGCACCACCGCGGTGGGTGTGGGTGCGGGCCAGATGAGCCGAGTTGACTCGGTGCGCATCGCTTTTGAGAAGATGCGGCGCGCCTACCCAGATGGGATTGAAGGGCCGATCGTCTTGGCCAGCGACGCGTTTTTCCCGTTCCGCGATAATATCGATGTTGCCGCCGAAGGTGGCATCGCAGCGATTATTCAGCCCGGCGGTTCGCGCCGAGATGATGAAGTTATCGCGGCTTGCGAGGAACATGGCATAGCAATGGCCCTGACGGGCACACGTCACTTCAGGCACTAAGATGGAAAGACGCTACCTTGTGGTCGGAAACGGCGGTCGTGAACATGCGCTGGCTTGGAAGCTGGCCCAACGCGAGGGCTCACGGATTTTTGTGGCCTCTGGAAATGCCGGAATTGCCGCAGATCCACATATCGAAGCATGCTCCAGCGTTTCACCCCATGACGTCGAAGGCATCGCAAGTCTGGCCGAGAAGCTGGCCGTGCATCTGACCGTTGTGGGCCCTGAGGCGCCTTTATGCGGCGGGCTCGTGAACACACTTCGAGCCCGAGGCTTGCCGGTGTTTGGACCGACCCGAGCTTGCGCAGAGCTTGAAGCCTCAAAACATTTTGCCAAAGAAATTATGGCCGCGGCCGGTATCGCCACCGCTGATTACCGTGTCTTCGACGATTTCGATTTGGCCCTCCAACACGTGCATACGAGGCCTCATCCCTGTGTCATCAAGGCCGATGGCCTTGCTGGCGGGAAGGGCGTGGTCATCTCGTTGGACCCGACTGAGAGCGCCAAAACACTTCGGGAGTTCATGCAAGAGGGTCGATACGGCGCTGCGTCCAGAAGCGTCGTCATCGAAGATTTCCTGGTCGGTCCCGAGGTTTCCTTCATGGTGGTGTCAGACGGCAAGACGGCCTATCCGCTGGCGACAAGCCGAGACCATAAGCGGCTACTTGATGGCGATTTGGGTCCAAATACGGGCGGAATGGGCGCCATTGTTCCGTCGCCGGACACGTCTCCAGACCTCGAAAACCTACTCATGGCACAGGTGATCAATCCTGTGCTCGACGTCATGAACGAACGAAAAACCCCGTACACAGGGTTTCTCTACGCGGGGCTCATGCTTACCCCCAGTGGGCCCAGAGTACTTGAATTCAATGTTCGCCTTGGAGACCCCGAGACTCAGGCGCTGCTCTTCGGCATGAGGGACGACCTTGGGACAGCACTGGAATCGGCCGCTGCCGGACACGCCATTCCGATGGGAGAGTTCGATCCCGCTTGTTGCGTGGTGCTCGCTTCGGGGGGGTATCCAAACGAAGTCGATATCGGACATGACATCCATGGTCTTGAGCTCGACATGCCCGACACCTACGTGTTTCACGCAGGAACAGCCTCGTCGGACGGTCGGCTGGTCAACGCTGGAGGCCGGGTGCTCTCTGTGACCGCACGTGGCGCAACACCCGAGCAAGCGTCAGCCCGAGCCTATGAACGGGCCGCAAAGATCTCGTTCGATGGCATGCACTTCCGGAGAGA
>JBFFMO010001278.1:0-1623 GCA_041554035.1 Allomicrovenator sp.
ATGCCACATGTCTTGGGCCAGACCATCGCTGACGTCGATCAAGGCCGAGGGGACGCCAAAGAGCCCAAGGAGCGCGCCTTCGTGGACTCTTGGAACGGGGCGCCGGTAGGCATCGATCAAGGCAGGAAATTCAGCTGGGTCGACGTCCACATCCCCACGAAGAATGCGAAGGCCGGCTTCGCTCAACCCGACAGGCCCGAGCACCGCGATACGATCGCCGGGAAGAGCCCCTGAGCGTGTCACGGGTCCGGCGGGGCTGGCTTCGCCCATAAGGGTGATCGAGATGACCGTCGGTCCGCTCGTACGGGTCAGGTCTCCTCCACCCACAGAAACTTCAAAACCGTCCGGCGAGAGCTTCTGGCTGGCTTCCAACATGCCTTCGATCAGGCCATCGACAAAGGCTTTGTCGTCGTTCGGACCCAGCGTCAGATTCAGGAAAAAAGCCCCAGGGCCACCGCCCATCGCAGCGATGTCGCTTAGCGAGACCGCGAGAGCTTTGTAGCCGATATCCTGTGGCGTCATCCAATCACGTCGGAAATGCACGCCTTCGACGAGGGTGTCCGTCGTCACCAGGTCGAAACGACCCGGATCAAGAATCGCGCAATCGTCACCAATTCCGAGGGTAAGTCCTTCGGGCGTTGGGAACGCCGCCGCGATTTTTTCGATCAATTCAAATTCGTCGTACATCGATTCCTGCGCGCGCTAACACATGTAACGGGTGACGATGACCACTAGAATCATCAACCAAAAGAAGAACGCCGCCCATAATAGCACGTTGCGAGCCCTTTGCGTCACATCAGAAAAATCTGCTGTGTTCGCCTGAGCCTGTGCTTGAGCAACCATCATACGGGTGTGCACCGAACCGGCAATTTCTCGGAGCAAGGACAATACGTTTTCATCTGCCGGATGGTCGACCAAATAGAATCTAAGCATCCGAGCCGCCATATCGTGCAACTCATTTTCACGGACGAAGTCGGCGAAGCGTGAAAAACGCTCGGCGTCTCCGTTTTCTTCAAAGGCCCGCCAAAGCAGCTTGGCTTGCTCCCACTGCGATTCGTTCCCCGCTGGAGCTTGTTCCCATGGAGCCTCTCCGGGACCAAATCGATAGGCCCCCTCAAGGCCCAATCCACATCGGGCGCAATGCAGGTCGGATGGAGCCACCAGATGCGCACATTTTGGGCATCGTTTTCCATCACCGGAAGTGGGCAGAAATCGGTCAAACGCTTCGTCGGCAAACGTATTCGCCGCGGTCTTTGTCGATATTAGAGGCGCCGACTGCGACGGTGTGACCACCGGCCCCACCTCAAGTCGATTGTCGTGACCGCAATTAGTACAGGTCAGCAGAATACCTGCTGAGTCGGATTTGGTGCCCGAAGCCGCACCGACATGCCCACATTCCTCGCACCGAAATTCCATATCACCACCAGCCAAACATTTGTGGCAATCCCATGCCCTGTATGGGGGCGGGAGAAAAGGTGAGCACAAAGATCACCAGACAAATCCAACCAATCATGGCGCCGTTCTGGCCAAGAGGTTCGTCTTTGATCATGTCCGGGTGTTTTAGGCCCATGGTCCAGACCAAGACGGCGATCATGATCCAACCCGGGAACATGAAGAGCCCGA
>JBFFMO010001279.1:0-1614 GCA_041554035.1 Allomicrovenator sp.
GCGATGGCGCCGAACATGAACTGCACACTCTGCGCTTCGGCGAGACTCTTTCTGACGTGGCAGCCACGTTCGAGATTCCGCCGCGCGTCTTGCTCGTCGTCAACGGTTTGAAGGCGCGAGAACGAGTCCCTTATGGAACCCCGTTGGTGATTCCGATGCAGGGCCGTGGGACCTACAAAGACTCAAAAAACCAGATGACGACCTTGGTAGTTCCTTCCTCGATGACGGCCGTTGAGGGCCGCGTGCGGAGACTCTACCGCGTGAATTCTGGCGACACGCTGGACGCGCTCGCCAGGGCCTCGGAAGTCAAACCGTCCGATATCGTGTTGTGGAATTTCTTGGACTCGCGGGCCATCTTACAGCCGGGCATGATCTTGCAGATCTTTGTGCCGACGCCGGTCGACGAGACACGCGTCTCACTTATCGATCCCGACAAGGTCAAGGTGGTCGTGGCCGGAACCGCTGAGGCTGCCCGGGTGCAGCGCAAGAAAACGAGCAGTGGTCGGCGCTTTTACCATAAGGTTCGCTCGGGAGAGTCCCTTTGGACGATCGCGCGCAAGTACCGAGTTACGGTCGAGAACATCAAGAAATGGAATCGCTCGATTCGGCGCAACAACACGCTGCAGCCTGGTCAAAAATTGGTGGTCTATCCCGGAAAACGAAAGAAGAGACGCAGATGAACACGAAGCTCGAATCCCAAGTCATTCCTCTGAAAAGCACCATGTCGGATAATTGGTTTTATCTGCTCGTGGATGGCGACCATGGTGCCCTCGTCGACCCCATTGACTCGGCCGTTGCGATTGAGGCGGTGCGCAGTCGAGGCCTTGAACTCTCTGCTGTCATCAATACCCACTGGCACCCCGATCATGTCGCGGGCGACGACGACGTCTGTGAGGCGTTTCCAAAGGCAGACCTCCTTGTGGCGGCCGGAGACCACGAGAAGATCGCCGGGCTGATTTCGACGAAGGCCACCGGGCTCTTGAAGCACGGTGATTCAGTGCAGGTGGGGGAATCCACTTGGAACGTGGTTGCGACTCCCGGTCATACTCACGGTCATATCAGTTTGCAGCTTGGGTCAGACTTTTTGTGCGGAGACACGCTCTTTGCTGCGGGCGCGGGTCACTGTCGCTCAGGCGACCCCAAGGTGCTTTTCAACACATTTGAGAACACCATCCGGCAAGTGCCGGCCGAAACGCAGTTTTATCCAGGCCATGATTATGCGGTGCGGAATCTTGAGTTTGCCTTGAGCATTGAAGATACGGCAGCTGCCCGCGAGGCGCTTGAAAAAGCGGGTGAGGTTGTTGGGTTCCGACCCGTGTTCTTGAAGGACGAGCAGATGGTGAATCCGTTTCTGAGGGTCTGGGAACAAGCGTATCAAGACATTGTCAGAGCCCATGCCCCCGAGGTATGGAAGGCGTGGTCGCAACGCACGACCTCGTCCGCTGAGACGGCCTTTTGCGTGCTGCGGGAGTTAAGAAACTCATGGTGAAACTGACAAATATCAAGGCTGCGATTCTGGCGACGAGCGTCGTAGTTTTGGCCGTGGGCATGGCCGCGCCATGGTCGATCAACGAGGACCGCGATGTCCTCGATGCGGTCGGTGTCTTGGGCGGA
>JBFFMO010001280.1:0-1613 GCA_041554035.1 Allomicrovenator sp.
CGGTGGCAAGTTGGAAAACATCTCAGGTTGAAAGCTTGATTCGATGATTCGGGCCGGTTTTTTAGAATCTTCCATGTTCCATTTGGATCACAAAACCGGTTGCTCGTCACCTACTTTTGCGACAGCCTCATCCTGCCCGCATTGCGCTTGGTCCGCAGGCCCTATGGCCTGCACTGCGATTCTGCGATGGGTACGCAGGCCCTATGGCCTGCATTGAGATTCTGCGATTTTGCGCCTGGTCCGCTTGGCTCCAGTCGCGCCTGCGCTTGGTGCGCGGGCATCCTGCCCGCCTGTGATTTGTGATTGGTCCGCGTGGCTCCAGCCTGGCCCTGAGCTTGGTCCGCGGGCATCCTGCCCGCCTGTGATTTGTGATTGGTTCGTTGGAATTCCGCGATCGCTCCACGTACAATACGACCATATCGATGAAAACGGTTAAGGGGTCTTGAAGATGCAGCCAAAACTAATCGACAACGAAATCGAATACGAACAAGCGCTCGTCCGAATTGGCGAAATCTTTGATGCGACGCCAGGCTCCGAGTCTTTCGAGGAGTTACGGCTTTGGGCCTTACTTGTCGAAACGTACGAGGCCGTACATCACCCGATAGAACAGCCTGACCCAGTCGTTTTCGTCCGCACACAAATAGAGCGGTTGGGGATTTCACAGAACGAGTTTGCTCGCCGCGCCGGAATTCAAAACTCCCACCTCTCGGCTGTGCTCAATGGCAAACGAAATATGTCCAACGCCCAAGCCACGGCAATCGCAGAGTTCCTGAACGTCGACCCATCGTTATTAGGGTTTGGGCATCAGCACAAAGCGGCCTGAGTTGTCTTTATGCCAACACTTGCTTAGTCGCTTAGAAGACTTAGATGGTTTTTGAAGTGGCTCGAAGGGAGGAAGTCGACAAAAATTTTTCCATTTACCGAGATTTTTAGATGAGTGCCGATTATTCAATAACGCTTAAACTGCATTCAATGTCAGCGGACAGGATTTTAGAAGAGTTACTCGCTGTCGGATGGGACTGTGAACGCGATAATCAACGTGTTTGGGTGATCCCACTAGGTGGCGAAACAGGAGATTGGGAAGAAATAAATTTGAGTAACCACGAGGTGATTTCTTATACTTTGGAGAAGCTGAATCGACATGAGACTGCTGCGGTCAATCTCTTGTGGGAGCAATATCACGGGGGGACAATCATGTTTTTTCCGGAAGAATCAGGGTTCTTGTTTTCACCAATTATTAACACGGTCACGATCGGGAAAACCCGTAGATTGGATGCAGAGTGGTATCTTGAGCGTTTTTTCTTAAGCTCGGCTCTTGCCGCTGATGTTGAGAAAGTCGAGTTTCAAGATTTCTGACTCTAGCTGGATTTAGGCGCGGCGCAGCTGGGGCCACGCGTACCAGGCACAAATCGCAGAATCGCAATGCAGGCCATAGGGCCTGCGTACCAATCGCAAATCGCAGCGCGGCTGGAACGCGTACCAATCGCAAATCGCAGCGCGGCTGGAACGCGTACCTAATCGCAGCGCGGCTGGAGCCACGTACCAATCACAAGTTCGGCGTCAAACTGCTGACCGCTCACTGCTGACCGCTGACTGCTCACCGCTCACTGCTC
>JBFFMO010001281.1:0-1611 GCA_041554035.1 Allomicrovenator sp.
ACGCTCCACCACGTGCAAATTGATCATGACAAAGTGATTTTTTCCACCACCCCAGAGCAACGAAACGCGCGGCAAGCTGAAGCTCAAGATCTGGTTCAACACGGCCGAACCTTCGAAAAGCAGATGAGTGTCGTTTCGAAAGGGCCACCTGGGAAAGTCGTGTTTTGTACTTCCGGACCAAGCGCTGGTGCCGCCGGGGAATTGGGCGCGTGGCAGGCGTTTTTTCCGGAACTGCAGGGTCATTCTTCGATTCTACACAGCACAAGCGTCTGGCACCGTTTTGCCCAAGAAATGCTCGAAAAGGGCGGCGTGGTGCCGGACTTGCGACTCGGGCACTCGACAGGGCGCTGGGCTTGCCAGACAAGCGAACCGGCGGCCCAGCTGCTGAGCCGACTCGAAGAATCGCGGCTTGAAGAAGATTTGGCCGATGATGACGGGGCGATCCGGGAAGTCTACGCGTCCTACAACGAACTCGAGGCGGCTTCGGCCCGAGGCGTCATTTGGCAAGCATGGCTCGTGCTTGGCCCCATCGAAAACGTGGAGGCGGCCATCGCCGGTTCGCCGCTGGTCGAAATCATCGAACGACGCGGGCCTCTTGAGTGTGTGATCGCGGGCTTCCCCGAAGCTCTTGATGACGTGATGCTTGAGCTCCTGAATTCACCGCGGATGCACACGACTCAAATCGAATTTGATCTGGCGCTGCATAGCGAAGCGGCGCGACGGCACTCGGCCGAGCTGAAGCGTGTGTACGGCATCGACGGCCTGGACCTGTGCGAAGACGTGGAGTCGGACATCGAGGCGGCCTGGGAACAAGGTGGGCGCATCTTCGTGGATCTAGGCCCACGCGCAGGATTCGCCCACTGGATACCCAAGATACTTGAGGGAAAAGACTACCAGGTCATCGCTCTGGATCCCGGGATGCACGGGCCCGCAGCCATGATTGATGCCTTCGTCAGACTGAGTGCGCTTGGACTTCCCGTTGACCTTCGGCCCTTCGAACGTGTGTTCGAAACCAACGAGCTCTGCAGATTCACCCTGCCTGAGCGGAAAAGCCCCGCGGAATGGGTGCAAGAGGCACGTAGGCTCCAGACGAGTCTATTTGAGACGCATTTGGCGTTTCTGAATCACGAAAAGTCGGCCTTCGCCGCATTCGTGGAGGCGCATCAGGCGGGAATGCGAGCTCTAGAAGACCTCTAGACCATGTTGTGCTGTCGAAGCTCCAACGTCACCAAGGCTTCGGCCAGAGGGCGCAGCTGAAAGGACTGCGTATCCTGACCCACCACGATTTCGACAAAACCAAGCCTCGACAAGTGGTCGAGCTCGGTGCGCACGTCGGGCAGATCTCGGCGCAGAATACGGGCCAGCTGAACAGCGCTCAGACTGCGATGCTGCACCAGCGCCGCCAACATCAAGCTCTTCTCCAGCGAAACACTCGCGGCGAGCTTCATCTCGTTGGCAGGCAGCGGAAGCACATGGATGGTTTGATCGTCGGTCTCGTCGAGTCGAACGCATTCCAGCCAATACAAGAGCGCGAGCAAAGGGTTTCCGCCACTCAGTCGCATCAGGTCCCCAAAAAACTCGGTTTTTGGATCTCGGACCGCATCGGACATC
>JBFFMO010001282.1:0-1609 GCA_041554035.1 Allomicrovenator sp.
AAAAATATTCTTGACCCACTGATGGGGTCTCAAGGTCTTCAGGATCCCACGCAGGATTTTACGTTGGGCTTGGGGTTCTGTGGCTCTATCACTCATTGCGCGCACTTGCCTTCGAGGGGACATGCTTTATAAAGACATTCGCGCGGACTTGTCACGCGTTGGTTTTTTGCGACCCGGATGTCTACGCGGCATCTTGTTTGAAATGAATCTGAATTTGTTGATGCATGTCGATTGATCCATCCACCCTGAGAGAGTCCGTTCTGGTCGCGTATTTCGTGCTTCTGGGCATGCTTGCGTTCTACGGCTCTCATCGTTACCTGATGGTGTATCTCTACAAGCGGCATCAGGGCCCAGATCCTCAGCCCGAACGCTATTTTACCCAGCAAGAACTACCGGTCGTCACCGTCCAATTGCCGCTCTACAACGAGCGTTATGTTTGTGAACGACTGATCGACGCGGTCTGCAAGCTCGACTACCCGCGGGACAGGCTCGAGATTCAGGTTCTTGACGACTCGACCGACGATACGGTGGACTTGGTTCGTGCGCATGTGGCGCGTTGGAAGGGCGAAGGCATCGATATCGTCCATATCCACCGGACCGACCGCACCGGTTATAAGGCCGGCGCGCTTGAAGCGGGCATGAAGGTCGCTCGTGGTGAGTTCGTGGCGATTTTTGACGCCGATTTCATTCCGCAGGCCGAATTTCTTCAGCAAACGATTCATCATTTTTCTGACCCCAACGTGGGGATGGTCCAAACGCGTTGGGACCATATCAACCGCGGATACAGCCTGCTGACAGCGGCTCAGGCCGTCCTGCTCGATGGTCATTTTGTGATCGAACACACCGCGCGAAATCGCTCGGGCAGGTTATTTAATTTTAATGGAACAGCAGGGATCTGGCGCCACACGGTGATCGAAGACGCCGGTGGCTGGCAGCACGACACCCTGACCGAAGACTTGGACCTCTCGTATCGCGCCCAACTCAAGGGATGGAAGTTCATCTTTTTGCGAGACGTGGCCGTCCCAAGCGAATTGCCCGTCGAGATGGGGGCGCTGAAGTCGCAACAGCATCGCTGGGCGAAAGGGTCGATCCAGACCGCGATCAAATTGCTGCCCACGATCCTGAAAAGCGACCTGCCGGTCTTCATGAAAATTGAGGCCTTTTACCATTTGACCGCGAATGCGGCGTACCTTCTGCTGGTCTTCCTGGCCGTCCTGATGCCGATCGCGACCGTGATTCGAATGCATGAAGGTTGGATGATCACCTTGATGGTGGATCTCCCGATTTTCCTGGGCGCGACGGTGTCCATCGTGACGTTCTATTGGACCTCTCAGCGTGAACTGGGGCGCCCGCGTTTGGAGATTCTTCGCTTATTACCGGCGGTCATGGGGCTTGGTATCGGCCTTTCACTTAATAATTCAAAGGCCGTGATCGAGGCGCTGATTCGCCACGAGTCGCCCTTTGTGCGAACGCCCAAATACGCCATCGAAAATCGCGGCGAGTCCTGGCTCGGCAAGCGTTATATTCGCAAGGCAAGCGTGCTGCCGCTGGTTGAACTGCTGCTCGGCGCCTGGTTTTCTGCCTCGATCGTTTTTGTAATCATGTCTGC
>JBFFMO010001283.1:0-1609 GCA_041554035.1 Allomicrovenator sp.
CTTCCGGTGGTCGCTGGTCTGCCGATCTTGTTTTGGTTTTTGCTGCTTTCGTGGCGTGGCAAAAACACCCAGGTCCAGTGGTGGAAATTTGATTTCGCTCAGCTGGGAACGCTTGGCCTGACGCTTGGTAGCCTCGGGGTTTTGTATGCGGCGATTCATTATAACCTCTTGGTCGATATCGACATGCAGGTGCGCGGAGCCGATTCGTCGAACGGATTGCTGCGTTGGTACGTCGACCACACCGGGCCCGAGCTGGCGACGCCGGGCATCATTTCGGTGTCCGATTGGGTGTTCAAGACCGCGATGCTCGTCTGGGCATTCTGGTTGGTTTCACGGCTGATTAAGTGGGCGCGTTGGGGTTGGGGTGAGTTCTCTCGCGACGGCCTGTGGCGCAATCCTCCAAAAGCTTCGCGTCCAAAACGCCGTTCCACGGCTGCGGCTGCGCGTCCGCCGTTGCCAGCGCCTGCTGCCCAGAAACATCGCGAAACCACCAAGGTTGGAGTGGGCCCAGATGACGAGGAACCGCCTGTGGGTCAGCTTCCTAAACGGCGTGAACACACAACGATTCCGGGCGCTCCGATTTCGGAAGCCGAGTCGGACGAAGAACCGCCTGCGGAAGATTCCACCGAAGAGCCGCCCACCGAAGAGTGATTTATTTGCCGAAGAGGCGATCTTCAATGCGACTCACGTCGTCATCGAGGCCCAAATCGCGATAGATGTCGCGGGCCTTTTCCCATAATTCGCGTGCGTCATCGAGGTCTCCCTCGTTGTGCCGGATCTGGGCGAGCTCTTCCAAGGGCCGGGCGTAGTCGATGTCTGCGATGGGCACCGTGTCGGCCAAAGAGATGACCCGTTCATGCCAACCCCGGTCACCCTGCAGAGCGCGTGCGAGCGCCAGATTATACTCGATCCCGGCCACCAAATACGGGTAGTCCGCCTGACCGACGATGGCGAGCGCGCCTTCGAGGTAGGACTGAGCCGCTGCGGGGTCGGAAAGGCCGATGGCGTTCAAGCCCAGGTTGGCCAGCACTACGGCGACGTCGAACTCAGCGCCGATCGACTCGTAGATGTCGAGCGCGCGGCCGTATCCGCGGTCAGCTTCGTCGAATTTCCGCTCAAGTCGGGCGATGTCGGCCAGGCCATTATGACACATGCCTGTGCCGCGGCGGTCGCCGAGGTTCTCGTAATGCTGCAAAGCACGTGCGTAGAGCGTCCGTGCTTCGTCCCAGTCCTTTTGGTAGCGGGCCACTTGGGCCATGCTCAGCAAATTGCGCGCGATACCGGAGGGTGCTGATAAGGAGCGATAGAGTTCAAGCGACTGCACGTAGAAGTTCCGTGCGTCTTCCGCTTGACCCTGAATGCGTTCGATTTCGCCCAGGATCCAAAGGGCTTCGGCCTGGCCGTCGACGTCGGCGTGGATCTTGGTGCTTTCGTATGCCGCGCGCGCAAGCTGCGACGCGACGTCGTAATCAGCGCGATGCCACATGACCCGCGCCAAACCACGCGAAGCAGCCGTTTCTAACCCTGCAAATTGAGGGAATCGTTTGACGAGCTCACGGACCTTGCGAAACGCCCATTCGGCGGCTTCAAAATCGCCCCGTTGCCAGGC
>JBFFMO010001284.1:0-1606 GCA_041554035.1 Allomicrovenator sp.
GGTCGACGACGACCCTGATTCGCAGGCCTGTCCGCGCATGGCCATTTTTTAGAAACACTTCGGGAATCTGAATCACGCCTCCTTCCTGGATCACTGCTTCAAATTCCATTCGTGTCGCCAGCGGCGTGGTGATCGCCCCAGAAATCGCGGAAATCGGCTCCAGCACGATATCTAACGTCTTCATGTTTTTGTCTGGCGCTCGTAAAGACTCCAGTACTTTCGGGTCAGCGCTTTGAAGGGTTGTCTGCTCGGTGATGGCCGTAAGCTGCTGGGTAGCCTTCGTGTCGTCATTTTCCTCGCTGACTGCAATCTGAGCGGGCATCCTGACCGTCGCGTTGTCGGTCAGCCCCATATCCTGTTGCACACGCTGCATGATGGTGTATCGGTCTAACTCGACCGTGGATCCTTGATCGATTGCTTCTGTTGGGATCGTATGTGAGCCTGAAGATGCTTTGTCGGAATCGTGTTCGCCCATTTTGTCCCTCAGGTGATTTTGATGTCGGATGAGTTGAGGATACCGCCGCGTGGCGAAATCACAAGTGACGCGGTCCAGGGGTTTTGTGACGACACGACCCGAACATTGATCGGTGTGCCGGCCTTGATGGCTCGTTTGGCGCCCGACAGCGCATTGTGTCGCCGCGAGTCCGGAATCGGCGCGCCGATGTCCCACGACGAATGGGCCGAGTTCTGGGGGCATCTGAACGCGGTTGAGCGCTGGTCGCTCGACAAGGACCGAGAGAATCGAGTTCGCGGCCATCTGCGAGAATTGCCCGACCTTCGTTCCCTTTTGAACCAGCTCGTTGATGCCGATTGGATTGGGACCGAGGGCGACTTTTTTACGCTGAAAAGGTTCGCGTTTCACGCGATGCATGCCCTTGCGGAGCTCGAACCTTTGCAGCGCGTCTGCCGTCGTCAGGCCGATGGACTGCGGACCTTCATGCAGGCCATTCATCCCGAAGAAGCGCCATCTGCCCGATTTTTGGTGAGCGACAAAAACGATCCCGAACTTGCTGAGGCGCGGGCAGCCTTAAAAAACGCTCGACGTGATGTTGCCAACCTACGCAGGAAGCTGGAATCCGGCTTTGTGGAATCGGGACTTCGTTTTGATATTCATGGGCGCGGTCATGGCGGTCCGGACTTTCAAGGTGCCGCCGGGCTGACACGAAGTGGTGATTTCTGGGTGCTCGACTCCGAAGAATTGGATCAAGCCGACGTGGCGCTCAAGGAAGCGCAATCCATCAATGATGCCTGTGTGGCCAAGGTTCTGGGTGCGATCTCGTCGAGTGTTTTTGCCATGCGCGAGGCTCTGGAAGAGGCGCAGGCCTTTTTGAGCGTATTGGACTTCGATCTGGCGAAATTACGCCTTTGCGACGAGATCGGCGGTTCTTTTCCGCGATGGGCCCAGGCGACCAAGATTCAGGCCGGATACGCGATCGATATCGAGTTGCCTCAGCGGGTCGATATTGCGATGACGAATCTGATGGTTGTGACTGGTCCCAATATGGGCGGCAAGTCCGCGTTGCTGCGTCTGGTGGGGCTTTGCCATTGGTGCTTGCGCCACGGCATGCCGGCTCCAGCAAGCGAGTGTGAAGTCCGACCTTTTGAC
>JBFFMO010001285.1:0-1605 GCA_041554035.1 Allomicrovenator sp.
ACGGTCGCGGCCAGCAGGTATTGCAGGCCGTAATCTTTGACCAACGCGACCATCACGAGTGCCATGGCGCCCGTTGCGGCCGAGATCATGCCTGGGCGTCCACCTGTGATCGAAATCACGGCGGCGATGCAAAACGAGGCGTAAAGACCGACTTTGGGGTCCACTCCGGCGATGATCGAAAATGCGATGGCTTCGGGGATCAATGCGAGCGCGACCACAAGGCCTGCAAGCAGATCGTTTCGGACGTTGGACAGCCAGTCTTGGCGTAGGGATTTCATGTACTGCTATTTCGTAGGGGGAGGGCCAGGTCAACTCACTGGCCGAGGAAGCGCCGTTACGAATGTAACGGGAGGCAGCTAATACAGAAATTGACGCAGTGCATCAATAACCAAGTCGGCCTTTTGCGGCCAGATGAGGGGTTTTTTCGAATATTTGCGCAAAAAACGGTGAATATCGACGCCCCATGACACCAGGCTCAGGGCTGCATCTTGTGGGATGCGACCAAACGTTGCGTTGCACCCGAGCATCGTCGTAGTCTATCCCAGCCTGTGATGGAGTGGTGATGCGCAACGTTTTTCTGTTCTCTTTGTTCAGTCTTGGTCTTTTTGCATGTTCCGATGACAAGACGGCCCCACCCACGCCGGCCATCGAAATCTTGTGGCCAGCCGAGGGCGAACTCGTAAACACCACTCGAGTCAAGGTCCGGGGAACCGCAAGCGACGCAGCATCAGTCACGGTGAACAACACCGTTGCGGATGTGGTCGCCGGCGAGTGGGAAGTCAGCGTCACGGTGCCCGACGGCGAAGTGACGGTGAATGCTAATGCCAGCACAGCCGAAGACAGCGTCACTTTTGTCGTCGACTCCAAAGGTCCAACAGTCAAATTGACCTCGCCGGAGCGCGGATTCTACGCCACCGAAGGCACGGTGACCTTGGCCGGCCATGTCGACGAAATCGGCACCGGCATTGAGTCTGTGTCGTTTGGTGGTCAACCCATCATGCTCGACGCTGCGGGGGACTTCTCGTTGGAAGTGCCGCTGGTCGCTGGTTATAACCAGTTTGAGGTCTCAGCCCGTGACCGCGCTGGAAACGAAGAAAGTTCGATGCGCGCAGGGCTATTTGGGCCCGTCGTTGATCCTCTTTTGACCATCGATAATGCGTTCCAACTCTTTGTCCGCGCCGAAGCCCTTGATGTGGTGGAAGCCGCCGCCGTTCAGATCGCGACGCCAGAATTCATCACCGCCTACGTCAAAGAAGCGTTCATGAATCAGTACGTGGTGATCGAGGACATCACGTTTGACCCGCTGGACATCTCGATCACCCCGCGCGCCGGCAAACTATTTGTTGAGCTCAACGCCACCAACGTCCAGATGACAGGCGCCTTCACGATCGATCCCGACACCTACCCAACGACCATTTCGATCGCAAAACTGGGTGTGTCGGTGGACGTCGATGCCGCACCCGACGCCAATGGCGGACTCTCATTATCGTTTGGCACAGCCACACTCGACCTCTTGGAAGAAGACATTTCTTTCACGATTGCCGACCTGACTCAGGACGACATCACGTTTTTGCAGGGGTTGATCGTCGATGTCGCACAGGCGGC
>JBFFMO010001286.1:0-1600 GCA_041554035.1 Allomicrovenator sp.
AATTGGGATTCGACGGCTCGTGCCTTCGAACCGACGATGGCGAAGTTTATTGTTGGGGCAGCGGACTCTATGGCCTAATGGGAATTCCGGATGACCGCGAAAATCCTGACCTTGTTGCCTGCATCGGCGGTGGACAATTGCAATTGCGCTACTGCACGACCAAGCCACAACTTGTTCCACTTCCGGCCCCCGCGAAAGAACTCGATGTGACGCTCTCCTGCGCATGCGCGCTGCTCGAGAACGGCGAGGTCCATTGTTGGGGATCAACGGTGTGCGGCTTCGGAGTGGACGTTTCCGGTGGAACAATGCTTCCAACAAAAATCGAAACCCCAACGCCCGTCGATGACATCACGACCTCCACCGAAGCAGTCTGTGTGCTTTCCAACGGCAAGGTTTATTGCTCTGGATACGGCTATCACGGCTTAACGGGCTCGTTTGAAGATTCTGCGGATTTTTTAGAAATCGGCGGCTACGACGCGACACCCGTCAGCATTTCGGCCGGGCAAGACTTCATGTGCGCCATACTTGAAGATGGACGCGTGTCTTGCCTTGGAGCGAACGATAGCTGGCAGCTGGGCGTGCGCGCACCCGCGGATGCTCTGGCCGACCCCAAGACTTATAGCTTCACAGCGCCAGTCATCGTTGGGGTCCAACAGTGAAGCGCTTGATATGCGTCCTGATGGTGCTTGTGTCATGTTCGTCTGAATCGAATGACTTACCGGGAAACACTGCCATTGCGCCGTATCCAGATGGAGCGGGTCCACCGCCCATGGAGCCGCTGAATTGCAACAGTTTCCCTTTCGAGCGCAATGAGTTCGAGGCCGGTGAGGCGTTTGCGTTTTCGTTGCCGCGCGAGATCGACAACGCGCCCGAGCGCGTCATTTGGCTTCACTCCGATAAGCTTGCAATCCCTTATCCGTTGGGAGTGATGAGTGCCGAAGGGATTGACGAAAGGAATGGTTTATTTATGCCAATCCCTTCAGAAATTGGTGGCACGAAATATACCCTACAATTGGCCGGAACGCTGGCCGATGGCGCGGAGTTCAGCTGCCCAACCCATGATATCGTCGTGACTCTGAGCCCAGCGCCTGCCGGCACCGCCAAAGATTTTGCGCAGAAGATTGGACGGGTTCTCGACGGCACGGCCACTCGTTTGGGTGGGAATCGAGCCACGCTTGAGGCCCTTGCCGCGGGGGAGGAGGTCGGCGATGTCAACGGAGCCCTGCTTCCACTCGCAATTTCAAATTTTTACCTTCGAAAACCTGAGGACGGGCTGATCGACGGCCTTGAAAAACTGAGCCCCCAAGAACTGGCTTATTTTGACGCCGGATTCGCTGTTATCGCGCAAGCCTCGGGGTTCGATGATTTGGTGGCTTCTTTCGACGGCTCACCGAATGGCCTTAGCGCGCTTCAGGTCGATATCCAAAATGCATCGGATTTGGCGTTTTGGACTAAGCAGCGCACTCAATATTGTGGAGCGCTGAAAACAGGTTACGCGAATTCCGTGCTTGCCGCGGGTCTCCTTGGAATTGAGACAGGCTTGGTCGGAGCCTTTGCTACAGGGTACTCTCAAGTCGGGACGATTTTGCTCGAAGTGGCT
>JBFFMO010001287.1:0-1599 GCA_041554035.1 Allomicrovenator sp.
ATGGGCAGCGATATGGATGTGGTGAGCGAGCCCGATCCGGCTGCAGCAGCCCAGATCACCGCCGTGCGTACGGACCTGACGGGGACGATCACCGGCGCGGCCGTGACGTACATCAAGAGCGGTCTTGGAAACGACCTTCAGGGCTTCTTTGTCCAAGCGACACCGACCGGGCCAGCGCTTTTTGTCGAATCCACAGAAACGGTTGTGGTCGGCGACATCGTATCGTTCGACGTCACAACCGCTGAAGTCGCGAGCGAAGGCTTCCCGAAAGCCACAGCGATCGCGAATCTGACTGTGCTCGGATACGGCTACGATGTGACGCTTCTGACACAAGACGTCAGTGCGAGCACAGACTTGGTCTCAGCAGTCGGTGATTATGAACTTGAACTGATCGACGCTGCGGTCACGCTCACATCTGGTTTCTTCGGAGCGGGCACGGATCACTCGGCCGCCATCGTTGATACGACTGGCGTGGTTGGGTCCAACGACCTTCGTTTGCGCCTGCCAACGACCCTCGTTGATGCCTACGGCTTCGAGGCTGGCTGCACGATGAACGTGAACGACACACCGCTGTGGCGCTTTTCGGCTCAGGCTCAGATTTCAGCGTATTACGACACCGAGCTGTCCAATATCGTATGCCCTGCACCCGTCGTGCAGAACGCGGTCGCGGCCAGCGACACATCGGTCGTCCTCACGTTCTCGCGTCCCGTTGATGCAGCAAGCATCACCGACGCGGCCACGCAGTTCACCTTGGATAACGGCCTCACTGTTTCGGCGGCTGTCGTGAACGGCAATCAGGTGACCTTGACCACGACCGCTCAGGTTGTGGGCACGACCTACACGATTACCGTGGCAGACACTGTGCTCGACGTGCTTGGCGTTGGAGTTTCGGCCACCGGCAATTCAGAAACGTTTGTGGCGTACGAGTTGATTGCGACGATTCGCATCAATGAAATCGCCGCCAATCAGGCGAGCGGCTGTGATGCGGTTGAATTCCGCGTGGTCACAGGTGGCACGTTGCGTGATTTTGAATTCTACGAGCGCACCAGTTCTGTCTTCACGTTCCCTGACGTCACTGTCGCAGCGAATGACCTGATCGTGCTGCATTTCGATTTGAACGACACGACCAATTGTGGATACGTGTCAACGACGAACGAGACGACTTCGATCACCGAGTTCCCAACCGCCATGAACGCGCCGAACTACGACACGGCCTGGGACTTCTTCTCGACCGATACAGGTCTAACGTCGACCGACAACACGTTCACGGTCTACGACAACGTGGGCACGATTCAAGACGGCGTTTTGACGGGTTGTGGAAGCGCACCCAACGCAGCAGGCGCCTCCGAGACGGCTGCAGCAATATTGGTGGCGGCCATGCAGTGGCAGAACACCGATGGCACCGTGCCTGTCGGTGGCTATGTGGATGCTGACTACTGCGCCAACGCAGTACTTGGATTGCCTGATTCGGACCTTAGCGCCACGTTGCAGCGTACCAACGACGCTGACATCAACGACAAGTCGGAGTGGACACTTCTGCAGACGACTTCGACCTTCGGTCTCTTGAACGCCGGTCAAACAGCATTCTAAGTGCTTCAG
>JBFFMO010001288.1:0-1598 GCA_041554035.1 Allomicrovenator sp.
ACCATCTGGGGTCGATGAGCTTTCGCACACGCCAGGGGTGCAGGAATATGGAGTGCCCGTGCACGAACCGCTCGCGTCGCAGATATCATTATTTGTCGCAGGATTGCCGTCATTACAGGCGGCGGCGACGGCGAGCAAGACCACGTCGCAGCCTATGCCATTTGGGGTCGACGATGCTTCACAGGTCCCGGGCACGCACATGATCGGCGAGCCCTTGCAGGCTCCCATGCCATCACAGATGTCGCCGCCAGTCGTGAGGTCACCGTCGTTGCAAGAATCACCTGCAGCCTTGGCCACGCGAACGCAATCCGTCCCATTCGGTGTCGCGGAGGCGTCGCATTGAGTGGGTACACACATAATGGGCGCGCCAACGCAGGCACCGGCGCCGTCGCAGTGGTCGTTGGCAGTCGCCAGGTCGCCGTCGTCACACGCTTCGGCTGCGCCTCGAAATTGAACGTCGCAGTCGACCCCGTTCGGCGTCGAGGACACCATGCACTGCGTTGCGACACACGCAATCATTTCACCCGCACATGTGCCATTGGCGCATGTATCGTTGGTCGTGGTCAGGTCGGCGTCATCACAAAGAGCGGTGTTCGGAGTGGCCGTGCACCCTGCTTCGGTGCAGCCAGAATCGATGCAGATATCTCCGCTCTCGCAATTCTGCGGTGCTGCCAGCAAAAGGCACCCATCGGCGCTGCGTGCGCAAAGTCGGGCCCCATTATCCGCGCACTGAAAGCTTCCTTCGCTTTCGCAGACGTCGCCAAAAAAAGCGCAATCCACCGGCACATCCATGTCAGGTTGCACGCTGGCATCGGTGGAGGTGCTGGCATCCGTCGACGTGCTGGCATCGTACACCCCGTTTGCATCCGTCGTAATCATGGCGTCGGAGCCCGTGTCATTGACGAAAGTCCATCCTGCGTCTTTGTCGCTGCCGTT
The DNA here is from genome assembly GCA_041554035.1 of Allomicrovenator sp. Lineage (GTDB taxonomy): Bacteria > Myxococcota_A > Bradymonadia > Bradymonadales > Bradymonadaceae > JBFFMO01. The sequence continues at coordinate 937 of JBFFMO010001288.1, forward strand.
TTCGTCGCTGCTGCAATTAAGCAGAGTGACGGAAGCCAGAATCACAAGAAATACGGTGCCGGAACGGTAGTTGTGCATGGATGACCTGAAAGAAGTTTAGATGCCTCCTAACAACCTCCGCACTTCTCCACAAGCAATAACGATCTGAGATCGTAGTGAGGCCCTATTTCGCCCATGGTGGGCGTCCCTGCGCTGTGTTGTCATTCGCAAGATCGACAAAGTTCCGATACAAAATGCACACTCAGAACATATGAAACCCAGCTCCAAATTGGATGAGAACAGTCGTCCTCCCGCAAATGAATAAATCACACCAAAAAATGGGATTCCCGCTAACCCCTGAATTCATCGCGGAAAAAGCAGAAGAAACACACGCCCAAACGCAAAAACTTTTGTCCCTCCCGCGTCCACTTGCCGTTCGAATCGGAGAAGTTTTGGGCGCCTCGTTCGCTTATGGAACTCCCGTTTTCCGCCTGCTGCCCACCGACATCAGAAAGAGCGCCGAAGACCTTGGGTTTCGCCCTCTCTGTTTCGTCCGTTCCGGCATCGTTCCGCTGCTCATCTTATCCACGCCATTTTGGACCGGCCCGGAAGGTTTTGTGAGGCTTGAATGCAATCGTGACGGATATTTCCACCTCAGGACCTTGATGACAAACGGGGTGGAT
>JBFFMO010001289.1:0-1597 GCA_041554035.1 Allomicrovenator sp.
CTCGAGCGCGCTCGACAACGCGACCTTTGCACAGCGTGGTCCAGCCAAGTTGGCCGGGGCCTACTGCAGTGTGGGGGTGACCTATTCCGGCGACATGCGGACCAATCCTGGCGCCACGGAAGTCGGGAATTTCACCACGAAAGTCGAGTACAAACACAAAATGGTGTTTCCGCTCGTTGGACTCGCCTTTGGCGGGACACCCACCCCAGGGGGTTGGTTGACCACCATCGAGCGAACCTATTCGCTCACACATCATTTGACGCCAAATCCAATTCTTCCGAAGAAAAACGATATCCTCTAAGGCTTGCCGATGTTGACTCGCATAAAAAATTGGAGCGAACGGCTGCATAACAACGAGTCAGGAGCGGTGTTGCTTCTCATTCTTGCGGCCGCCCTGGTTCTGTTCATGGTCGCCATGACCATTTTTGACACCGGTCAGGCTGCCCAGGATAAGATGAGGGTGCAGGTCGCCGCAGATACGGCGACCTACAGTCATACCGTGGTGAAAGCACGTACGATGAACGTGATCGTGTACGCCAACATCATCAAACGAATGTTCTATTCTTATTTGGTCACCTACGTACACGCGTGGATCGCAATCGTGGCCGAGATGGCGATTCGCGCTGGAGGTTGTTTCAGGCTGATTCCCAACCCGGTGGACTGCTACGAGTTTTTTGCCGGATTACCAATGGTGATTGTTGAGGGCATCGAGATGCCCTTCAATCTCTCCGCGATGGAGGCGCCCGCGCTAGGGCTCGTGGACGGGCGGTCGGCCAAGGAAATCAATCAGCTCGATCGTTATTCTGAATACATGTATTCGATCACACCTTGGTGGGCATGGATCGAAGCCACGGGCCGCGCGATGGGCAACGGAGCCATGGTCTCGGCCAGCTGGCCTCCACCACCGAGCAGCATCGGAAATATCAAGAACGCCGTGACCAACACCGCAGGAACCGTGGACTGGGCGCTCGGCTCAAGCTTCACGAGCATGATGCCCTCGTTGTCTCAAGCAACGGATGCGTTGCCCATTACACGTCGCGACAGACAGGTCCGTTGGACCACCAAGATCATGCCCTTTGATTTCTCGTTGTCGACAGGCGCGTTTCAGGCCGGCGCGGAGTATTGCGGCGAGTATGCCTTGTCGATGGAAGCCATCATCACCGCGATTCAGACGTACAAAGATTCCTATTCCCACCCCAAAGGTTGGAAGAATATCTTTGCGGTGGCTCAAGCGATTCCGATCATTGGTTGCGCTGTGGCAGGCGTCACTTACCATGACGACGGTTATCTCGATTGGCGCATCAATAAGTCGACTTTCGAAACCAAGAACAAGTGGCTTCAAGCGACCAGTAACGTCTCGATCGCCTATAAACCACGCGCGGGAACGATGGATGATGCTGAAGGGCGTAGCAAGCTGGCGTACGTCAAACAGGACTACACAAAGAATCCGCTTTACGGAAACGAGGGTTATTTCGCCATCGCACGCTCAGAATTGGTTTATAAACAACCCTTTGAGGCGCTCGGGACTGGCGTCCTGAGTGTCGTTGGCGGCATTCCCTTGCTGAGCCAGAGGCTCGGCACACAGGACCGCCCAGAC
>JBFFMO010001290.1:0-1596 GCA_041554035.1 Allomicrovenator sp.
CTGGTTGTTGTTGTTCGCGACGACTTGAGCGGGGGCTGGCTGCCCAGGCTTGCGCTCTCGTTCGCCTCGCAAATGAATGATCAACCCGTCCAGAAACGCCGTGAGCACCTCTGGCGAACAGACATCAAACCCCTCTTCGTCATCTCGAAGCAGATATGACTGGATCTCGGCTTCTAAAACCTGGAGCCCGCCAAGCGCACAAAGCTTGGCAGTCTCTTGATTAGGCAGATCCAAGGTGTATCGGAGTCGTCGAAAAACGTCGTTGCTCAGCATATTCTATCCTTTCTACACACGACGCAAAACGCGTCAGAAAACAGACAAGGGGGCTAATATTGGCAATCAAGTCGCGCGGCTACAAGAAACCCCAAAATTCTGTTGTCGACGCCGTCAATGATTGGTTCTGAAACAGCCTTGTGGAACGAGCCTGAACCAGTTCATATTCACCCCGTAAGAAGGGTGTTCCACGCCCATTTACTGCGATATCGGAAGCTCGGCGGAAGGACCAAAATGAAATCGAATAAACAACGCCTAGAAACGGTCGGCAAGATTCTCGACCACGTGCCAGAGGATTGGTTGAAACTGACGACTCATCGACTAGACGTCTATGATGAATCTCAAGCGAAGACTCAGTTCTTGGAGCGGCTTGTCGACTTAGAAGCGTCGGGAGAGTTAACAACCGACACGTTGGGAGCCCTTCCCACAGCCTACGATTACATCCGTTTGGGTCACCCCTTGTCGTGTGTTCTTGAGTGGGTATTAGGGACGCTCAATCACGTCCCGGCGAGTCAGGTTATCACCTTCACGTCCAGAACCATGCCCATACTGGCTATGCTTCGAAGCGAGTCGTTGGCCGGCAGGACGACCCATCTATATTTCGTGGGCGATTCCGCGCCTCTCATTGACCTTCCGCGACTAGAAGGTGTTTACGGATACCGGGTCGAGCTGCGGCGGGTGGTTGATGCTTCCGAGGTTGCAAGCCATGATGATGGCGCAGTGGTTTTCGTAACAGCTTCGCCATTCGATCGCCCGCTGGACACCGGCCCTAACATCGACATCACGGTCAACGTACACGCAGAGTACGGGAGCGCGTTACTGATTCACTCTTCTAACCGCGCGGCCTTAGAGATTGCGGGGCAGGTCCAACATGTCGGCGATCACCCGCACCGGGATGTGCTGGGTGTACTCGACGGCGAGGTCGATCTCGGCCTCGCCCTTGGCCTCGATGTCGGCGATCAGCTCCCGGCAGGTCTCGCGGGCGGTGTCCTCCCAGGCGTCGATGGCCTTCGGGGAGAAGAACTGGAGCAGGAAGTCCCGGGCGATCTTGTGGAAGGGTGGATCCGAGGTGATCGGTGGTGCGTAGCCCATCGGCGCGGGGATGTCGGGGCGCCAGTCGGTGACGATGATCCCCTGGGAGCTGAAGTTCTCGGTGTCCTTGGCGATGGCGGCCACGTCGTCGTGACGGGTGGGGAGCCAGGCGCCGCCGAACCGCTCGGTGTGGGCCACCGGGCACCGGTCCCGCAGCTCGTCCCAGATCTCCGGGGCCCGCGCCGCATAGTCGGGGTGGGTGTGGTCGAAGTCGGTGGCCCAGTCCTCGAC
>JBFFMO010001291.1:0-1595 GCA_041554035.1 Allomicrovenator sp.
AATAATGGACCGTGACGCTGCTGTCACGGGTCGGATGGTCTTTGCCCGTGCCTTCTTTCAACACCTTGAACGTAAGGCCTGATGCCACTTTCAGCGCATCAGCTGGAGCGGCGGCAACGTCTTCAGGTGCAGCCGGGGCAGGGCCGGAGGCGCCCTTGCAGCCCAACGTCAGGCAAAGTGCGAGTACACAAAAAAGACCGATACTATTTCGAAAAAACATCCTCAAATCCTCGTTTAAGTCGGCTGAAAACTCTCATGCCCAGCGAAGGGGCGCCATCAGTGTCGATGCTTTTTATCGGACCTGCACTGCAGGCTTCTCGGTTTGGATTATGAGGCCCACACCAGCCTCGGAACTCACCTGAACGCACAACACCTAGGTCATCGGTCAAATGTGTTCGACACACGTAGGGATCGCCCCAGGTTGTTGGACGTTTGAATCTCGGAGGCTCGATATCAAATTCGACCTTAACCACGGCTTTGTCGATATGGGTTAAATTAAGACCACATCGGATCAATTGTTCGTCGAGGAAAAGTCGATAAGGCTCCGCCAAACCTCTTGAAAAGGTCGTCGCAGGCGTGGATTCCCCGGATAGGAGGTCGAGTTCGAACGTTTTTGTGGAAGTCTGGGTGGCGGCGTAAAGGATGCCGAGAGTCCAATAACCCCCGATTTCGTTATAACGAGACGAAAATTTCCCGGCGATTCCACCCGCGATGCCTTTGATGTCTCTGCGTCTAGCCATAGAGCCTGCGTATCAAACGTTACGACTGGAAACTGACAAACTGAAAACTGAAAGCGGCCGAAGGCCAACCTAGCCGCAGCCGCAGCGTCCACATTTGGACGCGACATCGGGATTGAAGTGTTCTTCCATGAAACCGACGGTGAAGACTTGCGCTGCGATTTCAGGCTCAATCTCGAGCACCTGCCGAATCCAGTACTGCACAATCGGTGCATCGGATTGGGGTGCAATCTCGACGAGCAATCGTGCCGTGGCTTCGCGTTCGTAGCTATTCCACAACTTGATGCAGGTTTGGTCGATCTTGTCGGCCTGCGTCTTTTCTGGCGCGGCAGCCAGCATCGCGGCCAGCGGGCTCAAATCGCCTGTGCGCTTGGCATCGCGCATCAGGCTGTCGATTCCTCGAGGTCGCATGATGGGAACCACGACGCCTATCAGAATCACCACACCTGCAATCGTCGCCACTGTTCCTATCATAAACTCACCGGGGTTAAATTCCGCCGCCAGTCTATCAGACTTTCTGGTCGATGTCCGCACGTGTCACACGGCACTTCTTTCGGAAATCGGATGGCTGGATAGGTCTTGTAGTGCTTGAAATTGTTCAATCGAAGCAATCGGAATCGATATTCAAAAAACGTGACTTCATCGGCATTTTCCTCGAGTAGATCAAAGTCTTGATCGTGGAAATTTATATGGACCCTGCCAGCGCCAATGCATTGGAAGTAGTCACGCTGATGGTCCGTTCTGGTACGAGATACCACCGCGCGCGTCCTGCATTCTGCGGATTCGGGATCGGTCGTCGTCAGTGTCATCGAACACGAGGGCGGCAGGCTGGCAAAACACCAACCGGTCAAGTCTCCC
>JBFFMO010001292.1:0-1594 GCA_041554035.1 Allomicrovenator sp.
GTCGATTGAGGTGATGCGGTTGAACGAGAAATTGTAGAGGATTTCCACGCTCAGGTGTTTGAAAAACACGCGCTCCAATCCGACCTGCACCTGTGGTGTGAATTTGTTGTAGCCTTCGTAAACATCGCGCGAGAGGCGAAGTTTCGATTTGAAACTTGTCAGACGCTCAATGAATTGAGGCCGTGTGAACCGAAGTTCGGAGTCCAGAATATAGCCGTCATTTACAGGGCCCAGGATGCCGGGCGCCCAGGCGTAACCGGCGGAATTGAAGTGCTCGACTCGACGCAAACCGCCAAATAGATTTGGGTTCGACCAATCAAAGCGAGCCACCAATGCCTGTCTGTTGATCTCGGCCTCGGCCGAGACACCGACACGGACATTCCACATCTTAGTTTCTTTCAACCGGATCACGATGGGAACGACGTCCGAAAGCGTAGAGCGCTGGTGGGCTGATTCCTGAGCCTGAGTAAGCAGGGCATCGATGCCCAACTCAGGCGCCGCATTCGCGTCAGGCGTGTCTTTCGCCTCGCCGGCCTTGTCCACCTCGGCCTTGCCGAAGGACTCATACTCGTCGAGTTCCTGCCGAGTCATGACTTTGACCAACGAGAAGACCTGAAGCGAGTAGATGGACTCTTGTGAGTCTTGAAGCACTTGCGGATCGAAGGGCTCTCCCTCTTCAAAGGCGAGCGCTCGCTCTACAAATTCGCGATCGACGGTTTCGAGGCCTTCGACCGTGACTTTGCCAAACCGACAAGCAGGGCCCGGATCGATCATGAATGAAATGTGGGTGGTTCTTAACTTGGGGTCGACCAGGACCCGACCTCGAACAATCACATGCGCATAGGATTTGCCCTGAAGGTAGAGTCTGACGTTGTCGCGAGCCTTGACGTAAGCACTTTGAGTGAAGCGCGCTCCTTGCTGCAACTGGCTGGCCGCGAGCAGGTCTTTGGGCTTGATCTTCGTGCCGGCGAGCCCCACGAATTCAATGGTGGTGATCGAGGTTGGCTTGCCTTCGTTGATCGTCGCTTGCAGGCGGACGGTCTTCGCTTTGCTGTCTTGTAGAACGTTTCGACTCACGACCTTGGCGTCAAAAAATCCCTGACTTTGGTAATAGGTCACGATGCGCTGCAGATCGCGATCCCATTCCACAAAATTAAAAAATACGGGGTCGGCGCCGATCAAGGGCATCCAGGCGATGCTTGTACGCCAACCCGGGTCTTCATGGGTTGCAAGTCCTGCGAGCAAGAGGTCCTCATCGACGGCGTCGACCCCCCGAACAATCAGTTTTTCGACGCGAAGATCAGTCGTTCCAGGAAGCACGTAGTCGGTTTTCTTCTCGGCGCCGCCACACCCCATGGTTGCGGCGACGAAAAGGAGCAGACCAATTATGGGGGACAAAAAACGATTCATGGGGCCTCAAGCGCCGCGAATCATAGTCGATCGCCTCAGGTGATGCACGAGCAGAAACAGAGAACAAAGGGGCACATGATGGACACAGGTATTGCGCCGAATACGGGGAATTCACGTGAAGTTGAATAGTTTTAGTGTCTGCCTCGTATAACCGCGTCAAGGCTAAGACTCATCGAGGACCCTA
>JBFFMO010001293.1:0-1594 GCA_041554035.1 Allomicrovenator sp.
ACTGATCAACTGGTTCAGGTCATCCATACGGCCCGGAAGGCCTTCTTCCTCGCCTGAATGCATGTCGTAGCCTCCCTGATTCATGAACACGGCAGGTGACCCGAAATGAAAGAGGCGCAGGGCCAACATGATATTTCGTGCCGTTCCGTTATCGCCGAGCAAGAGCCTGAGCTGATTATTGGACACGCCATCAAAGGCATCATCGGAGCGTTGGCTGATATTCAGTGCAGGATTGGTAAAGATCTCGGAGTAGCGTTTGGTGGCTTCACGAGACTGAATATAGGCGTCGATGGGCGCGCGTGTTTGGGGGTGAGCCCGTGTGTACATGCGCTGGTCGGTGTTATCGGACATACGCCGAGCCCAATCAGGCAAGGACTTGGCCGAATCGAAGCCAAATCCCGAAAAACCTTCCTGAAGCACGGGAGGCCGATAACCGGCAAATTGCCCAGCACCATTGGCCATCCCTCCGCCGCCCAACACAAATGAAGGCAAGAGCACTTCTTCCGGATTTTCCGCCACACGGTCACGAAGACCGTAATTGATCATCGTGAAGATGCCCGTGCCGTTTGATGCATAGCCACTGACAAAACGCTGCAAGCCGGAACTGTGGTTTCCATCGGCGCTGCCGGAGGTCGGCTCGTGGTCTACACAGGGCAGCACCGCGATGTCGTTGGAAATATCCAAAACAGACTTCATCCCGAGAGCTGCCCGTGCTGCGCCATCTTCCCCATCAAGCCAGGATGCTTGGCCGAGCAACCCGGCAGGGCCCCATTCTGTGCCGTCAGCTTTTCTGGTGGATTTGCCCCAGGGATTAAATCGGTCAGCGACTTCTCCGTTGAAGGCCGTGGTGAAACGGAATCCACCGTTCAGGCGCACGTAGATCAAATGTTTGACCTCACCGCGCGCCATGGACTGAGCGTAGGCCTGCTTGGGTATCCAGACGTGCGGCATGGCCACACCTGCACCGGCGAGGCCTACTCCCTTAAGAAACGTTCGACGTCCGAAGTTTTTTGAGTCGCTCATTTGGGCCTCAGTAGAAAAGCATTTCTGCGCTCGAGAGCAGCGCAAAACAAGTGGGTCGGGCGAATTGGGCTGCAGTGCATCCTGTGCATTCGGCGCCAAAATCGCTGGCTTGAGTGGTTTCGTCAGGGTCGGGAAGTCTTCCCAGGAAGCGGCCAACCTGATGTTTGTAGATGGCTGCAGAACTCTCTCGCGTGAGAGCCGAATTGGGGTCGAGCCCTGCAGGCAACATCGATTCGACGGCGGCACCGCCTCCCTCGAAGCTTGGGTCACACACCTGATTCACAAAATTCAACTGCTGGGCGGTCGTCAGAATCGAGATGATCTTGAATCGTCCCCCGACACTATTATCGGGGCATCCACCCAATCCACGCGCCACATTTCGATATCGGTAGTCGACGCCGTCTTCGTTGAAGCGCCAATCCGAATTTTCAACGAGCGCGACCCCAGCCACGGTGTTGGTCTCCAAGAAATCCTGCGGGCGAGTCAGGCGATGGTCACATTCGCCCAGATCGTAGCCGGTCATGACTTTGATGGAGTCGATCCAGGCTTCTGCTTCAACCTGTCGCAGTGG
>JBFFMO010001294.1:0-1593 GCA_041554035.1 Allomicrovenator sp.
CATACCATCGGCAATACGTGCAGCAAGATCCGGATCGATATCCCCTCGATGCTCTATGGTGAGATATGAAATGCAGCGACGCGCATCAAGTGTCGTCCCATCAAGTGCGGTTGTGGGACACGCGTCGAGGCAGCGTCGACAATTGCCGCAGCGATTTTCAATCGGTCGATCGGGTTCAAGCGAAACATCTGCTATAATCTCACCCAAGACAAACCACGACCCAAGGACCAAGACGACCATGGAGTATCGGGTATCACCCACGCCGTTCAGCGCTCCGAATGTGGTCATCACGATCGCGTCGAAGACCTGAAAAAATGCGGCCACCGCAAGCAAATTGGCACCGAGCATCAGCACCGCTGGATCGGCCTGAAAAACGCCAAATAACGCCTCTGGAATCGTCCAGAAAACGACGCCACACACGCCCATCAATCCGACCGCTAAGACCATCGCGTTTTTATAGCTACGGCGCACCAAATCTCGTCGTCCAGCGCCGTGGAATTGCCCCGCCAACACGGTAGCAGCCTCGGACACGCCGTAACCGGGGATGAACGAAATCCCGACTATTTTGAACGCAATCTGATGTGCAGCAAGCGCGTCGTCTCCCAGACGCGCAACGATCGCGGTGAATACCGAAAACCCGATATTGGACAACAAATATCGAAGTCCCAGAGGTGTTCCAAAATTCACGATTCGACGCACCACGGCCTCGTCGTATCCCGCGAAAGGACGGGCCTGAGCCACGAACTCCCAAAGGATCCACACGAACCCGAATGCGCATGAAATCACGGTCGCAATTGCCGCCCCCGAAACACCCAACGCCGGAATCGGACCCCATCCAAAAATTAGAATAATGTCCAAAACCACGTTCAGAATGTTCATCACCAGATTCACGCGCATCGGCGTCTGAGTCTTGCCACGGCCCTGAAAATAATCCGACAAGGCAATCACGCCGAACCAAAACGGGTACGCCCAGACTCGCCATCCAAGGTAATCCGCACCAAAGCCCATCGCGTCTTTGCTGGCTCCCATCCACGACAAAACCGTCTCGTCGAAGAAGGCCAGGCCAATCACGGGAACACTGAAGGCAAGCCCCACCATCAGACCATGCCAACCCGCCTGGTCAACAAGCACGCCGTCTTGCGCACCGGTCGCCTGCGAGACGACGATCTTTGTTCCGTGAATCATGCCCACAAAAAGGGCACCAAACAGGAACACCACAATGGTCGCAAGCCCCACGCCGGCAAGCTGTGGGACACCCAGACGTGCCACAAGAAGTGTGTCCGCGGCGGTCAGTGCGGTGTACGAAATACTGCTCACGACAAGCGGCCACGCGATCCTTGAGACATGCCTCAAGCTCCCGTCGTTTGTCGCGTTTTGCGATTCCATGACAACCTCCTTTTTGGTTTCTGCATATATCGACACCTATTTTAAAATCCATGAACATCTCCTGATAATTATTTCCAAACCGTTTTAGGCTGAGGATAATTTGATGTAAATGAATCCAATCAACCTTCACATTGGAAGGCGTTATTCGAAGGTCTCAAAACTTTCCTCCAAATGACGGGTGCTGGATTTTGGTTCATCTTGATGAGG
>JBFFMO010001295.1:0-1592 GCA_041554035.1 Allomicrovenator sp.
AGACCGGAGACTTCGACCGCATTCGGGCGCTCGGCGGTGGGCGTTCGGTCTCGCTGAAGATGAAAAGTGGCGACCAGACGGTCTATGCGTTCAAACCCGCACAGGCCGAATGGGGAGACGGATGGAAGAGTGAGGTCGCGGCCTGGCGGCTTTGTGAGCTGATTTCATGCGGCTTCGACGTTCCGTGGAGTCGCCCAGCAAGGATTTCTCGCGAAGACTTGATGGCCCTCTATCCCATGGACACCGACAAACAACGCTCCTATTTCGAACGCTTCGCAGAACTCACGTGGGTGCTCGAACCAGGGCCTGACGGTGTCGAACGCGAATACCTCTATGGCGTACTGAAAACCTGGGTTCCTCATTTTGCGGACTGGCCGATCGAATACACGCACGTTTGGAATGAATGGCTTGACGCGGAAGCTGACCCGACCTTGTTGGACCAACCCTTTCAGAAGTCGATTCGCCCCCTGATGATCTACAAAGGCGGCGAGTATTTTCGAAATCTGGTCGGCGAGGAAGGTGACGCCACGACGATGAGCGTAGCCAAAGGCATTTCGGATGTCGTGTCCTTCGACTACCTGACCAATAATTGGGATCGATTCAGCATCCTCGAACAATATTACGGGGTAAATAATCAATTCGCGGACGGTCGATTTGTGTCGATCGATAACGGGGCCGCATTCCACGTTCAGCCCAGTATACGTGTGGATGCGCGATTTGAACCGGTCGAGAGGTTCTCACGTTCGTTGATTCGTGGACTGAAACTATTGCAACCGAATTGGGCTGGCACCATCCTATTTGAAAGTCCAAGTGATTTAGACAAGCAGCGATTAGATGTGTTTTGGCAACGGCGTGATGCGGTCCTGGGACGCGTAACGGAACTCGTGGAGCAACATGGCGAGCAGAAAGTTCTATTTTTTGATTAGTGTTTTGGCGGTCTCCGCTTGCGCTGCGCCCAACGACGAGCTTGTCGGAACCGCCCCGCCCGCCGAGTCGGTCGGGGGCCCCACTCGCGCCGACCGCATCCCACTTGAAACAGCGAAACCGGTTCGTCCCACCAATAATCCCGAACCTATCGTCTCGATCGATGGCTGGCCATTTCAAGACGAATCGCGTCGATTCACGCTGACCTGGAATTCAGGAGACGAGCCCGTCGTGTTGGTCGACCTGCCCTCCCTCAACGGGATTCCGGTAGCCGAGGCGGTTTTCAAACCTCGCGAAGTCATTCGTTGGTCCCAGACCAGCGTGGGTGTGTTTCGCCCAAGCGTGTACCGCGCGAATGCAGCCATCGAGATCGAAGGCTACAAATACGGCTCCACCTACCGAACCGACGACGATCAATTCCGCGCGGAATTGAAAAAAGGCGAGCAGGTTTTCATGTACCACTACATGGGGGAAGGCACGTGTTTGCTGCAGGTGCGAAGCCAGTTATTCGAATCGATGTGCCCTACGGCCGACGCTTATTCCGGCCCGTTCAAGGGTTCAGATGCGGCCATGGTTTACCAACCCGCTGAACGAATCTGGTGGGTTTATCTAGGGAGCACCGGGTCGGGTGGATGGATGATCGTCGACGACCGAGTGGTTGTAGACAT
>JBFFMO010001296.1:0-1591 GCA_041554035.1 Allomicrovenator sp.
CGCTCGTTCGCGCACGATCTCTGAAGGATCTTTCAACATCGCCTTGATCAGTGTTTCGGCTCGCGGATCGCCTAAATGGGCCAAAGTCTCGGCGCTCCATCCCCGCACAAACGCGTCCTCGTCTGCTGCGACATCGATCAGGAAGGGTAGCAGTCTTGCTCCGTCTTCCGGTCGAGCGATCGTGGCGATCGCTTTCATCGCAAGTCCCCGCGCGTCGCCGTCCTCGATATTTTCTCTTGAGTCCCAAATAAAGCGCATCAAAGGCAGCAGCGCCGAAGCATCTCCTATTTTTTCGATGACCGTCATCAACGCTCGGCGTGCCCGTGGGGTGGCAAATGCAATATTCGCAAAAATCGTGGGCAGCGCGTCGACACCCATCGCAATCAGTTCGTCCGCCGCAGCTTTTTGGGTCGGCAGGTCGGGATGGTCGAGGATTTGCGTGAGATTCGCGACGGTATTCATGGAGGCTCCTGTCATTTCAGCGAGGATTCCTGACCCACGTCGGTTCGTCAACGGGGCGGTATCAATTGACACCCCTCTTGTTGACGCCAATACTCCTGAGGTCATCACACATTTGGATACCATGGCTGGACACGAAGACGACTTCGACGACTATCCCGCTCAGGGTTTTGTTACGGACCCGCCCACCTCGAGCCGTTATACCGACGGTTTAGATGAGGGCACCGAATCCGAAGCCTTGGACGACGAACCGGACTGGAGCGAGATTGCGCGATTCGCGGGTGAAACCGCGTCGCATATTCTCGAAGAGTTTTTCGACGGCGAAGACTCTCCCAGCACCCCTGATCCTTCGACCTTGCAAGACGTCATGCAGGCAGTTGCAGGGAAAGTTGCGCCCGGGCCACCGCCACCTCCAAAGTTGCCCCCATCGGCCGCACGTCGACCAGCCCTGACGGCGAGCGACACGGTTGAAGTGGAGATTTCGGAGATGGAGTCCGATTGGTCTACGGGCATTCAAATCGTGGACGTGGATACCGGCGATCTGATTTCGACCAAGAACGTTCACCGTGCGGCAAAAACCAAGAAGAAGGCTGAAGGAGCGCGTTCGCTTGGAGTGCAACTGCCCGGCGCTGAAGCGCAGAAACTTCCGACGTTTTGGGGGCGATTCCTTACCGAGATGAAGGAGGAAATTGAGGCCGAGACTGACCCCGGTTTGCGTGCGGCCTACGTCTATGTCTTCGGCAATATCGTTCGCGTCCTCACGGGCGAACAGACCCGGCCCGAGGTCTTCGAGAGCCTTGCCGACGATGCCGGCGCAGTCCTTCGATCCAATCTGCTCGAACGCCTTGCCTTTCATTGGCAGGCGGCCGACGAGCCGTTTTTCAAATTGATGGCACGGCTTGAACGCCTGGACGAGTCGGCAGAGGGAAGCCTCGGGACGATTCGACGGTCATCGATTGCCTTCGAGCGACTCTTGGACGGCGCCGCAGCTGAGCCGACCCGTGAGCGCCTTCGTGAGCGAATGATCCCGCCAGAGACGTTTCCAGCGTTGGTGGTGAAAGCCGTCGAGGGTCATGCCAGTCGCAATCTGGGCAACTCGGTCTCGGCATGGCGGCGTCTGGGCAAACACGCC
>JBFFMO010001297.1:0-1591 GCA_041554035.1 Allomicrovenator sp.
AACAGGACGGCAGCGGATGACAAGCTGGCTGCAACCGACGCAGCCATGCGTACTGCGCTTCAAGACGGCGTTGCAGTGGCCACGATCCGTCAGGTCTTCGAGGGATGGTATCCAAACCTTCTGGTGCGCCTGTTCGGTCAGGGCAGGGGCGCAAATAACTCGCCCGGTTTGCATCTCGACACCCGCTTGAACGCACAGGCAGATGTCGACTTTACAAAACCCGGCGTCGATGCCTTTTCCTCCCCGGCATTCGAGAGCGCGGAATGCACTGCGACGAGAATTGGTTTCGAGCAGGAAGTTAGGCCATACTCAGTACTCTGACCTGAACCTAGGTTCCAAGACATGTCCGAAGATCGATTCAAACAAGCTCGAAGAAGCCTCCTAGACCGTCAACCACAACCCAGTGGATTTGACGACGAATTTGACGACGAAGCCACCGGAATGGTGGACCTCGGATCCGTCAGGTCGGGCGGCCATGCCCAAAATGCACCCCCGATTGCGCAGCCAGGCCAAAGCCCTGCATACAATCAAGCGCCTGCACCGCATCGCGCCACCGCACCCGCGGCGCCGGCACGTCCATCGGTGGTCATTGGTGAGCCCGTTGGAGAAGGGGCGACCGCTTTCATCGATATCTCGGCGCTCGCCGCTGGCGGCCCCCCTGCGGCTGCTGAAGATGAAGGAAGCACGCAGTTTATCAACATCAATCAACTCCAGTCTGAAGCGAATATTCATTCTGCGATGTCGATCGATCAAGACCCGGTTTTGAACCAAAGCTACGCCTTTGGCCCTGAGTCAATGCAAGAGGGTGAGTTCACGCTCATCTTCGCCAATGACGCCATGGGGCGTGCGGTCGTTTTGAAGCGGATCTGGGAAGGCGACGTCAATACGATGCCTGCCGAACTTCGCCAACGTGTCGCGATGTTGGATCAAATTCGGCATCCGCGCCTGATTGGTCTCACAGGCATGTTCGCCTCGCCCACGGGCGCCTGGGTAGAGCTGCCTCGACCCGCCGGATATCGACTCACCGATATTCTTGCAGGACGCGGCCCGCAACCTCCCGAGCAGGTCGCAACCTGGGTTCAGCAAATCGCGGAAGTACTTACTTTTGTTCATCAATTCCAATTCGTCTACGCCAACATGACGACGGACGCGATCTGGGTGCAAGACGACGGAAACATCTTTGTCGAACCCTTCGATATCTTGACCTTCGAAAATCGCGGCAATCTCGGTGTGTTCGGACCTCCTGAACTCAACTACCCGCCGCAACAACGCCAGGTGTTCCCGTCCACCGATGTCTACTCTCTGGCGGCAGTCACGATTGCCGCCCTATCAGGCGTTCCGGTGAACCTGGGCGCTGTCGCACAACTGCCGAAACCTTTCTCGGATGCGTGCGCAAAAGCAATTCAACAAAACCCACTGGAACGCGTCGCAACACCCGCTGAATTCGCCGAGGCCATCGCTGGAGGTGCAGGAAAGGCCGGAAAAGCGGCAGGAGCCAAGAGCGGCGGACCGAACATCAAAGTCTTGATCGGCGGAGTCGCTGCGGTTGGAGTCGTCACACTGGGCGTGCTGGCGTTCCTCACCAGCGGCC
>JBFFMO010001298.1:0-1590 GCA_041554035.1 Allomicrovenator sp.
ATCTATGGGCTTGATTGCTACATGTCCCAACTGGTTGACGTTGTTGCAGGTACGCCAGACGTGACCCACAATCTCGCGTTCCATGGTGATGCGTTCACCCTCGCAATGCGTCCCTTAGCGTTGCCTGCGGCCGGCTCAGGGGCAATTGGCGCCTACGTAAGTGACCCACAGACTGGTCTCGCTTTGCGCTACACCCGCCAGTGGGACTCAGGCCAGCTCGCAACCAAGCATGTCATCGACGTGCTCTACGGCGTGGCAGCCATTGACGAAGACCGCCTGGCCGTCGACGTCCTAGGATAATCCATCGCCCCAGATGGGGCTTGGGCGGGATAGAGCAGCCTGGTAGCTCGTCGGGCTCATAACCCGAAGGTCGCTGGTTCAAATCCAGCTCCCGCTATTTTCATCAATCAGCCCGATATTCTTTTTGTCGTTTGGGTCGTGAGGAAACTACTTAACTTTGGCGGGCATTTCGATGCCTGCCAGCGCACGGCGACGGTTGCGTCTCCCCGCCTGTTGCCGTGCGCAATTTTCTATTGAGGAACGAAAATGGCAGAACTCATCAACAAACATGGACGGCGTGTTGCTGTTCAAGACCACCGTGTGGACGAACTCTTGGCACGCGGGTTTCGGCACCCAGACGACCGCGACCGAGACCGCGAGGAATTCGCAAAGAAGGCCGCTGAAGCTGGTGCGAAGCTACATCAGGTGCTTACCGAAAACTCGCATCGCGCTGGAAAGACGGCAACGGCAAATGCTGACGTGATTGAATTCGCAATTGCCGAACCGAAGAAGGCGAACCTCGAAGCGGCACTTGTCGCTATCGGCTTAGATCCGAAGGACTTCCAGACGAATGATGATCGTCTTGATGCGCTGAACAAACACATGGCGACGTCCAGCACGACCAAGGCTGTGGAGAGTGCTGAGTAATGCCGGCGGAAATTCTCGAGCAGCTGGCCGAGCTAAAGCGCCGACAGAACGAGTACGAAGACGACACGTTTGAAATCATCAACGCCGCTTACGTGGCAGCGATGAACGATTACGTTCACGACCTCGAGGCAGCCATTCCAGGTTCGGATGAGGCAGGAAATCTGAAGCCTGACTTGGATGTGGTTGGGAAGACGCGAGCTGCAGAAGCGCTGGCGACATCAGCAGTCGAAGGTGTCTGGATTGGATTCGCCAAGCGTCTTGGCCGACTTGGAGTGTTTGAGTCCGAGTACCGGGCAAAGGTCGTAGGTGAAAAGCAGCCGCGCAAACTTTCCGGACGTGACCAGGCTGTAAGTGACGCGCTGACAGGGCTTTGGCCCAAAGGTGACCGGGCTGGGTCCGGAATTGCCGGAAAGTTCTACAACCTATCAACCGAGCACCGTCGTGAACTCGCCGACACATTGACGAGGCATGTACTCGGCCGAGCCCCAGAACGGAAACTCGTCCAAGAGCTGGCAGCCAAGACCGAACGCTCAAAGAGTCGAGCAACGCAGCTCTTCCATGACTCGACGATGCAGTACTCGCGAACCATGCAGGCCAACCTTGCAGGCGAAGACCAGGAGTACTTCCGGTATAACGGGCCAACCGATGGAGCAACGCGACCAT
>JBFFMO010001299.1:0-1589 GCA_041554035.1 Allomicrovenator sp.
GGTGCGGCTCTAGGTCTTGGGTTAAGAATGAATGCAAAAGTAATCGGTACATCGACGAGCATCGGGCTCATCATCGGCATCGGGATTGGGTTTTTTGTCGCGAAAGATGCCACTCAGGTTGTGGAAGCCGAACCCGAAGAACCAGCCCTTGCTTTTGCCCCCCACGATGCTCTTGAACCCGCGCTCGTCCAAGCCCCGGCCAAGGTCGATATCGCCCGTTGCGAGACCATGCTGGCCTTTGCCAAAGGCGCGCTGGCGGACGAAGGGAAGGAGTCCGGCCAAGACGAAGAACTGATCGCGTTTTTGGAAGATCTTCTAGAAAAGAGCGGCGGGGCCTCGCCTGAGGGGTCCGCGATGAAATTCCCGGAAGGGCTCGATGAGGCCTACACACCCGAGGGTTTTAATGCGGCTTTGGCTTCTTTGCAAAAAGCCTGTCCGAAGGTTTTTCCAAATGGGACTCACAGCGATTGCTCTGAATTTCCTTGCAGGATTGTGGCCTCGGGCCTGAACGTTCCTGCCCGATTTGATGCCTCAAAATGCCCACAATATCGCGATTATTTCCCGATGGGCGCTGGGAACTCGTCCAACCGCATCACAGACCCAGACGGCAACGACGTGATTGCCTCAATGATCACACCGTGGCCATCGGGCGAGAACGTCGAAGCCTACATGAGGGAGTATGAAGGCAATCTGAACAAACGAGAGCGAGTTCGCTTCAACGACTACATTAAGGAAGTCGCCGAAGATACAAATCTTGATGCTTGTGAGGCGGGGAATGCCGACGCGTGCGCCGCCTTGGCTCAAGCGATGCGCGATGATCCCGGTCGTCGCATGGACTACCTGCGCAAAGCCTGCGAGGGCGGAATAGGCACGGCATGCAATAACGTCGCGTGGACCCTGTGTCATGATGACGGCGAGTGCACGGCCGAGGCTGAGGCGGCCGGGAAACGTGCCACGGAGTTAAGCCCAACGGACGGTCGAGGCGCCTGGGATACTTATGCGTTTATCCTGTGCAAACGCGGGAACCCGCGAGCCGCCGACGTGGCCTACGAAACATCGTGTGAGCACGGTGCCACTCCAAATTGCGGCAAAACCTGTGAGTGAAAGGACTCCCGGTCCCGGCCTCATGGCCCCACTTTGTGGCATCTAAACCTCGATCTTCATAGGCGTGCACTTGAAGTGAGTCCGGTTTCTCCCGATCGCACCAGCCTTGCGAAAACCCAGAAAAACGTGGCGAATCCGCCTGCACAGCGCAGATCAGCGACAACCAACCCACCAAAAGCCGAAAACTGAACACAGCTTGTCCTACATGGCACGACACTTGAAGACATCTAAGTCGTAGTCGATGGAGGTCTCATGTTTTTCATACGTTTAATGGTGCTGGTTCTTTTGGTTGGTTCGGTGGCCTGTGAAGGCACACTCGAGACCGATGCAGAGTCATCCACTCTGGCGTTGGACTCTAAGCAGGATGAGCCAAAACCCGTCGTGTCGAAGCTTAAACCCCCGACTCAACCCTACGTCGAACCCGAAACTGACCCGGAACCAGAGACACAGCCCGAGCCTGAGACCCAACCGGAGCCCACTCCAGA
>JBFFMO010001300.1:0-1572 GCA_041554035.1 Allomicrovenator sp.
CTTACGGCACATTTGAAGTGATTCGTGTTCGCACGGACCTTGAACGCACGATTGGGTTGTTGGTCACCAAGGTCCGAACCTATTCGTTTGTCGCTGAGTGTTTCGGAACCGTGGCCGTAATTCGCTCCACGGATAATGAAAGCGACATCGAGTTCACAACCGCCGCCGAAATCCGAAGGCTCGCACCTTGAAATTTGTTCAAACCAGCGTCTGGCTTGCGGTGATCTTCGGAATCACTGGATGTCTTTCATTCAGCCCAAGCACTCCAGCCGGCGCGCCTAAAGACGCGACCTTCCTGAAGGTCAACGACACGACTGTGCGTTACCTCGATGTTGGGCAAGGCCCAGCAGTCGTGCTTTTGCACGGTTTTGCGTCCTCGATGGATAATTGGAATGCGGTGATTCCAGAACTCAAGACCAATCACCGCGTCATCGCCTTGGACCTCAAGGGATTTGGTTATACCTCAAGGCCTGCAGGCGACTACTCGCCGCAAGCCCAGGCAAGACTGGTGCTTGAGCTTTTGCAGGAACGCGGCGTCGAAACGTTTTCGTTGGTTGGCCATTCCTGGGGTTCATCGGTCGCGCTGCAAATCGCGCTGATGGCGCCTGAAAAGGTCGACCGAATCGCGCTCTACGATGCGTGGGTTTATGCCGAACAACTGCCCACCTTCTTTTGGTGGTCACGTGCATCCGGTGTGGGCGAAACGCTCTTTGCACTATTTTATAACGAGCGACCGGCCGACAAAATCAGCAGCGCATTTTACGATCCCACAATCATCGACCAGAAATTTGTGGAAGCTGTCGAAGAATCCCTCTCGCGCCCCGGAACTCGCGCTGCGGCGCTCGAAGCCGTGCGCGGCCAACGCTATGAAGAATGGCAGGAAGACTACAAAAAGATTGAGCAACCGACCCTGCTTTTATGGGGCCGTGAAGACGCGGTCACCCTCTTGAAATTCGGCGAACGCCTTGAACGTGAATTGCCGAACGCGGAATTGGTGGTTTACCCACGCTGTGGGCATTTTCCGATGAAGGAAGCCAAAGCCGCTTCGACGAAACGCCTTGTCGAGTTCCTCGCGCCGGCGATCGCTGACCAATCCGTCGACGGAGGTGCTCTATGAAGCGCCTTTCGAGAAATCTCAGGGCAGGCCATAGGCCTGCGTACCAAGCGCAAATCACAACGCTCGCCATGATTTCGACTTTATTCGTCTCGACCACAGCCTGGGCGGGTGATTTCAGCGAAGTCGGCGACGATTTTGACGAATTCCGTGAAAGTGTGATTCAGGTCAACGGCTATTTCCGCGCTCGCGGAGAAGCACTCTATAATCTGGACCTCGACCGCGGGCTGACACCTTCTGGACGCGCGATCTTCCAGACCCCAATCGACGACCCAACGGCGCAAACGCTGACTTGGGCCGATATGCGGTTGCGCACCGATATCGCTGCTTATTCGCCGGTGGGTGACGTCGCCGTCAAAGCACGCGTCGACGCTTTGGATAATGTCGGATTTGGCAGCATGCCCGACGGTCCGCCCCAAACGACAGCCAGTCAAACGGCCGGTGTGTTTTCGGTGAAA
>JBFFMO010001301.1:0-1565 GCA_041554035.1 Allomicrovenator sp.
ATCCGATGCTCAGGTCGGGACGCTTCTTGGTGGAGGAACTCAATAACAGTGGTGTTGAGGCCATCCATCACGAAATGTACGGTGCCGTGATGTTCTATTCGGGCCACAAGAAAGCCGAGATCCTCAACGAAAAGGCCGGCTAGTCAGGGTCCTTCGCGATCCCAAGCTCGGCATAATTCGTTACACCGCTTGAAAACTGGCTGTTTAAGGCACGTCGCTTGCGCATTTCTCGATGCACCGCGCGTGCAACCTCGACATGATCGTCGACGATCTTGCGAAAGTGTTCTGAGGGCAGTGCGAAGAGGACGGTATCTCGAAGCGCCCTGACATTCGCGGGATAGGGCTCTTCTGCCAACGTTGATGCGACCCCGAAAAATTCGCCTTCACGCATTTCTGCCAGTGTTTGAACGAGTCCGCCAAGGTCTCTTTCGGCGGTCACTTCCCCGGCCATCACCAGGTACAAATGCGCGCATGGGTCGCCCGTCTTGAGCAGATATTCGCCTTGGAGGACTTCGACTTGGACAAATGCTTCGGCCAACGACGCCCGGTCTGCAGCTTCAAGGCGCCGAAACATCGGCTGGCTGGCGAGCAGGTTATTCAGCATGCGTTTGAAGTAGAAATCCCAAAGGACATCCCAAACTTCTGGGTTGGCCTCGCCGATGACGGCGATATCGCTCTCGGAGAGCTCAAATACTTCAACATCGGTCCTGGCGGACACGGTGGCCATGCCGTCTCTTCCTGTGAGAAGTCGAAACTCACCAAAGAACTCGCCCTCCCCCATCTGAGCGAGATCGACCTCAGCGGACTCCACGGTCCGCCAAATTCGAGTTTGGCCCCGCACAATCACAAACAGACTTCGGCGTGAGTCGTCTGGCGACAAGATCACTTGCCCGGCTTGGAATCGACGGATCTCGATCGCCTGCAGAATGCCCATGAATGCGCGCTGCGATAGGCGCGAGAACAAGGGGATCTCCGGGAGTCCTTGCCTTGAGACGTTCACCACAGCGGTGTCGGTGGGCTGAAAACCGTCCTCCGCATCACTGACCTCGAAATCTTCGAGCTCAGGCAGGTCGAATTCCTCGTCATCAAGTTCCAGACTCGCCATGTCAAAAACACCAAGGCGTATCGTCTCGGTCTGCTCGGCCGTCTTGGTAAGGTCTGGGTGTTGTGAGGCTACCCGGATGGTTTCTTGTCGCTCTCGCGGGACGTCGATCGACTCCAAGATGTCATCGGGCTGGAGATCAACGGTCGCGTAGAGTTCGGGGTCACGATGAATGGGGTCGATTTCCATCGTCATTTCGCGGTCTTCAAGGACCCCCGTGATCTCGTGGATGTCGAAATCCATCGAGTCCGTCTGCTCTTCGAGCGAATCGCGAACACCAATCACGCCTTCAATCGGGGTCTGGCGAGTTTCCTCTTCTTGGCGATTCCATACCGTCTCGAGCACATCGACGGTTCGGGTATCTGCATCCAACTCCTTCTTGGGTTGAACGAGGTCGATCATGGAGACGGCGTTATCAAGTTCGGCGCTTTCGAAATCCTGCATCGAGCGTGGCACGCTAACG
>JBFFMO010001302.1:0-1564 GCA_041554035.1 Allomicrovenator sp.
CGCAGTTTTTGCACGGGGAACAAGGTGCCCTCTATGCCGCAGCGCAGGTCACGGAGTCGGTGCAGTGGGTGGACGGAAAACTCTACGGCGCGACGCAGGTGGTCGATGAAGGCCGTCATGTGGAGGTCTTTCACCGCTACATCGATGAGAAATTAGAGAAGCTCTACATCATCAACGACAACCTATTTACGATCATCGATGCCGTGGTGTCGGATTCACGCTGGGACATGAAGTTTTTGGGGATGCAGATCATGGTTGAGGGCCTTGCCTTGGGCGCATTTGGGATGCTTTACAAATGGACCGAGGAGCCCCTGCTCAAGAACCTTTTACGCTACGTGATTCGCGACGAGGCTCGCCATGTTCATTACGGGGTGCTGGCGCTCAAAGAACATATGACCACGGCGCTTTCCGAGCGGGAGCGCCGTGAACGTGAAGACTGGGTTTTTGAGGTGTCGTTGCTGATGCAGAACCGATTCATGATGTACGAAGTTTACGAAGAGTGGTTCGAGCACAAAATGTCGCGCCGGCAATGGCGCGAACTCGTGTTGGATATGCCGGGCCTGCACGAGTTTCGTCAGGTGATGTTCTCGCGTTTGGTCCCGAATCTGCGCACGATTGGCCTTCTAACCGACCGCATGCTGCCCCATTACGATGCCGCAGGGCTCCTGCAATACATGGGGGGGGCGGATGCCACCGACCTGTCTGGTGACCAGTATTTGCATGAGCTGGATGCCGACCGGGAACGGAGCATGGCCGCGGCAGAATAGTCAGAGCCCAAGTTCGGCGCGCAGGGCGATTTCGAGGGACGGATGCAGGAACTTAAACCCAGACGTTTGAAGTTTTTTGGGTACGACGTTGGCGCCGTCGAGCAACAAGGTTTCGCCCATTTCACCCATCGCCAACTTCACGGCCGCAGCAGGTAGGGGCATGAAGGACGGCCGATGAAGGACGTGTCCAAGCGTCTTTCCAAACACGCGATTGGTCACGGGTTTTGGAGCGGTGAAATTGACGGGTCCACTCAGGTCATCGTTTTGAATCACGTGTAAAAACGCGCCAACGATATCATCCAAAGAAATCCAGCTCATGTACTGATCGCCAGACCCCACGACACCTCCTGCGCCAAGTTTGAACGGCAGTAGGAGCTCTTTGAGCGCTCCGCCCTTGGGCGATAAAACGATGCCGATGCGGGGATGGACGACCCGGATTCCGGCGTCCGCTGCGGGTTGCGCCGCGTCTTCCCAGGCTTTGCACACTTCGGGAAGAAAGCCCGTGCCCACACCGCTTGTCTCGTCCAGCTCGCCCGCACCGCGGTCTCCATAAAAACCGATCGCAGATGTTGAAACGAAGACCTTCGGAGGATTTTTCAAGCCAGCAAGAGCTTTGGCGAGCAGGGTTGTACCAGCGACGCGACTTTCAAGGATTCGGCGCTTCTTTTCATCGGTCCAGCGACCCGTGATGGGTTCACCGGCCAGATGAATCACCGCGTCCATGCCTTCGAGCGCCGCGGCGTCGATCGTTTGATTCCGGATATCCCAGAGAATCTGTCCAGGTTTGGCCGAGCCAC
>JBFFMO010001303.1:0-1561 GCA_041554035.1 Allomicrovenator sp.
CCCAAACCTGCGACGCTTTTACCGCAACCGCCCGTGGCGGGGCTGATCCCCGCTCCGGCTCAACGACGCCGCATCATCGTGGTGCGGCGATCGAGGGCATCATGAAACAGCGCGAGTTCCATGCGATGGGTACGGATTGGGCGATTCTCTGCCAGCACGCCAAGACGAGCGCGCTGGTGGAGGCCGAACATCTTGTGCGCGAATTGGAGGCGCGCTTTTCACGGTTTCTGCCTGGATCGGCTCTATCCAAACTAAATTCAGAACGCCGGGCCAAAGACATCGAGTTGGCCGCGGTGCTCCGCGCCGCATTGGAGTTGCGTCGGAGCACGGAGGGCCGTTTTGACCCCACCCTTGGCGCATGCCTGATTTCGCTGGGCTACGACCGCGATTTTGATGCGGTGAAACACCCGTCCGTGGACCCTGTTGGGTCTTTTGTCCAGAACCTGAACATCCACATCGACGGCGATGAAATTACTCTTGAAGGCGAAGGACTCGTGGATCTTGGCGGCATCGCAAAAGGATGGGCGGTTGACCGCGCTGCAGAATTTTTGGCGGCCGGTGGCGCCACGGAGATCCTGGTCGATGGCGGCGGGGATATCCGCGTGATTGGCGGCGAATGGCCAATCGGTGTGGGTGATAACCACGCCGTTACCCTGAAATCAGGCGCCATCGCTACGTCTTCGACCAAACGCCGACATTGGACTTCGGTTCAGGGACTGAAGCTCCATCATATTCTCGACCCACGCACTGGGCTTCCAGCGGACACGAACGTGGACACTGTGACCGTGATTGCCGCCGACGCCATGACCGCGGATGCCTTGGCGACCGCTGGGGTGGTGGACCTGGCGGGACAACTACCCAGGTACCTTGAGTCGGGTGTGCAGGCCGCTGTGCGCGGGATCGATGGCACTTGGTACACGACCCCGAATTGGAGTGAAAACCCATGAAAAAAGCATTCCCAGCCATCTTCCTAAAGCTGACCTGGATGGCGTTCGGCGCGGCTTTACTGCTCACCCTGCCCGCTTTGGTCGAACTCTTCGCAAGCCCTGGTGTGCCGCTGATGTGGTGGGCGGGACGAGCGCTGGGCATGCTCGCTTATACCGCGCTGTGGTTGTCGACTCTTTTTGGCGTTTTTGTGGGCAGCCGCGGCGCCGGAGGGCTTTTGGACCGTTCGATGATGATCGAACTGCATAGCCGGTGGGCCTTGATGGCTCTGGCCGCCACGGTATTCCATATGCTCGTGATTCTGGTCGATCCGCATTCGGGAGTTTCGGCGCTGTCGGCATTCGTTCCGATGATTTCCGAAAAACTAAAAGGTCCGGTGACGCTTGGGACCCTCGCCATCTGGGGAATGCTCTCCATCGGTGCTTCGACTTATCTCATGGACCGGCTTCCTAAAACGGTCTGGCGCGCCATTCATGCCCTGGCGTTTGGCACGTTTGCACTGGCCCTTTTTCACGGAATTCTTGCGGGAAGCGAGACGCAATTACCGGTCATTAAAACATTTTATGCCGGGACCACCGCCGTGCTTTTGGGCGCAGTGATTCAGCGAATCCTTCTC
>JBFFMO010001304.1:0-1559 GCA_041554035.1 Allomicrovenator sp.
GATGACATCAGGGTGATATGCTTGGTTCAGGGTTATTTCGCCGCCTCGGCTGCCGTTGCCAACGACGAAGTGCTTCAAGGCATCTGTGCGACGGCACAAACGGATTGCATGACCGCGACTCGTGATTCGAGCATTGGGATTTATCGAGGCGAGGCCTGTGAGGGAACAGTCGGTGAATTGAGGGCGTGTGAGAGTTCGCAGGTCGAACAGATTTCGGAGTACGCGGCCGAATTTATCGAATGCAGCGAGCTTAATGAGTCTCTTCTTGCGGATATGAGCGCGATCCTTGAGGACATTCCGCAGACAGACGCTTGCCTTCACTACGACGACGTCTGCCCTTAGCCGCGATCTGCGACTTGAGGAACGCACCTGCAGTGGTCGTTTGATGATCGCGACTTTCCAATAGTGCTAAAGTCGGTGGGTATTTTTGTTCAGAGCTGCGGAACTTTGCGGGTTCGAACGTGTCACAACTTATGACAAGTGGCCGAAAATCGAGCCTACGAGGCTTTTCTATGAAGCAAAATTTAAACCTATCGCTATTGCTAACACTTAGCGTAGCTTGCGCCACACCCGCCCAAACAAATCTTCCGAGCAAAATAGATTTACCACAAAACACTGCTGATTCGAGCGAACCAAACCCGCGAATCATGGGCTGGCTTCTAGGCCTTCCATTGGCAAGCGAGTCCACATCCATCCCCACTGATTTCACCTATTTCACTCTCCCAAACCTACGTTCGACGGTTTGTAACTTCCGCCAATTGGTGCCGACCGTAGCGGTCGATAAAGGAACCCGCGGTGCGAAGGCGCTACCCGAGGACCTTGACCCAGCCATCGATCGAATCACCTTCCAGCCGCTGGGCGGTGGTCCCCAAATGACCTGGGAAGCCGCCTTCGATGCCAACTATTCAGACGGCGTCCTTGTTCTACATCACGGGCGCGTCGTGTATGAGCGTTACGCGGGGTGCTTAGGCCCCGACACCCTGCACGGGCTCTTGTCCGCGACGGCTTCATTGACCGGCTTAATGGCCGAGCAACTAATCGCCTCCGGTCTACTAGACGAAAATGCGCTGGTTGGAGATATCCTCCCGGAGCTCAAGCAGAGCGGGTTTGGCGATGCTACCGTTCGCCAAGTCATGGATATGACCACCGCCTTAGAATATTCCGAAGACTATTCTGACCCGAACGCCGAGGTCTGGAAATTTGCGGAAACGGGCAGTTCACAAGGCTATTTTGATTTCCTCGCAACCGTCAAAAAGAACGGAAACCACGGCGAGCGTTTTACATTTAGAACAATCAACGCAGATGCGTTGGGGTGGATTCTCGTTCGCATCAAAAACCAATCCGTAGCAGACCTCTTCTCTTGGCACTTCTGGCGACAAGTCGGAGCGGAGCGCGAAGCATTCTATTCGGTAGACGCATTGGGCGCACCATTCGCCAGTGGGGGGGTTAATGCGACCCTCCGAGACGCGGGGAGATTCGGAATGAGCCTCCTTCGCCTGGCTCCGTCGGTGATCCACAGTATTTTGGAAGCAGGAGACGTAGAAGCCTTCGCCAAAGCC
>JBFFMO010001305.1:0-1552 GCA_041554035.1 Allomicrovenator sp.
GGGTTCAGACCTACTACCCGGCTTTGACCTACCTGCGCGCCGCTAATTCTGTGTCGGCCAAGTTCAACACCTCGCCCGCTGCCGTGGACACGTTCAACCGTTTTGCCGTGACCGATGCGGAATGCGACGTTTTACCTTCGGTTTGTGGTGCGCGCTCTGCCTGTATTGAAAAACCAAATGGTTATTCGTGTGAATGCGCCGTGGGCGTTCCGACGGGCCCCAACGGCGACTGTGAGTGCCTTGACGGCTTTGGCCTTGGTTCCGATGGCCAGACTTGTGAGCCCCTCAGCGAGCTTCGTTTAAGCGATGTGGCCCTCGATCTGGAAATGGCGTTCTGGGGGTCTTCGGGCAACTGGTACCGCTTCGAAACTCTGGGCAAAGCGCTTGTGGTGGAACCCACGATCGACGCGGATAACACCTTTACCGTCACCTTTCAGGAGGGGGCCGAATGGTATCGCCTCTGCCGCAAGAGCGCTCAAAACGTGGGCTACGTCACGCTGAGCAGCGATCCAGCGATGACGATCTGGAACTCGTCTGCTTGTGTCTGGGGAATCGACGCCGCAGGAGCCGGGACGAGTCAGGTACGCCTGCAAAACCTTGCAGATCTGGGCACAGCCGCGGCACCCAAATACCTTTATTGTGCGACGTCGGGATGCCTGGTCGAGACCGCCTCCTTCATCGCCAACGACACTCTGCTTTATGGCAACCACACCGATATCTTCCGTTTCTACGCTGACCCTTGTGTGACGGGCACCTCAGGATGTTCCGCCTACGCTGTCTGCGATTATCTGGGCAGCGGTACGTCGCAATGCCCAACGTGTATGGCCGGCTTTGTCGGCGATGGAATCACCTGCACGGCCATCAACCCGTGTGATGACACCAATGGTGGCTGCGGGCAGCTCTGTGATTGGCCGGGTGGCGCCTCTGACCCCGCGATTTGTTCGTGTGTTGCAGGCTTTGGCCTCAACGCCAACGGCACATCCTGCGACCCGCTCGCCGACTCGAAGCTTTACAGCGTTGGCCTTGGTCTTTTTGTCGACGCTCAGTCGGCGGCCGTGAAACCGGCATGGAATGCACAGGGTGATAATATCCTGGTCGTCCCCACAGGCCTGAATGCCCAAACCGTGACGCTCACGACGTACAACCCCAATGGCCCCTGCCTTGGCGGGGCGATGGCTTGCGCCGAAGGCCTGCGTCTTTGCGCAAAAAATCAGGGAAGCAGCTGGCTTGCCGAAATCCGTGTTCAAAACGAAATCGTTGGAACTCCGGCAGATTGGGACGCGGACGAATGCACGTGGACCTTCGCCGATCCATCAGGCGAGCAGTTCCGACTTTCGAATGTCGCCGCGGCGGCTTGGTATGGCGCCAACGATCCGTCCCCTGACCCATTCTTCCTGAACTGCGCCACCCAGGACTGCACCTTCGCCACGTCCACTGGCGCGGCGAGCCTCTTTCAGGTTGACGAGGATGGCTGTGCGGCAGATCCGGGCGTTTGTGGCTCGGACTCGGTCTGCACGAATACGCTCACCTCTTACACGTGCGGCTGCACCAC
>JBFFMO010001306.1:0-1552 GCA_041554035.1 Allomicrovenator sp.
CCGCCGGGCGTCCTCTGTGCAAACTTATCAGGGAGGTCATTTTCGGAACGAAACCGCTCCCATCGCGCAGCGTCTTCCTCTACATCGAGATCAAGGTCGACATCCACGACCACCAAACCGGACGCTTCGCAGGCAAGGCCGATGTTTGCGTCGGGCTTTTCTTTCCACCAGGCCTCGATTTTGCTGAGGTCGTCGCTGGCATCCTTGAAACCGCGGGTGCCCGGGTAGGGTGTTTTCCCGTTGGAGTCGCTGGCCCCACTACTGCCGATGGGCAAGACCGGAAAAATCTGCCAACCGGAAGCGGCAAAACCCTTTGCGGCGGGCCGTAGCGCACCGGTTTGATTTGCGGGCGTGTTTGGGGAATGGTCACCCTTGGGCACTAGCGATCTCCTCGACGAAGGCTTCAACCTCGTCTTCCCGCCAGTAGAGCCTGCCTCCGATCTTTATCGGCTTGGGCAGGCGGCCCGCCGCGACATCGCGGTAAATCGTCGTGCGGCCCCGGCCGCCGAGGACGTTCCTAAGTTCATTGAGAGTAAGAAGGCGCACTTGGCTACTCCGTTTCGTTCCCGATGGAGCCAATATTGCCGTTCTCACGGCCCGTAGCATGGGGGCATATGTCTCGACTTATCACTCCACGAAGCGGTCTGTGCCGTGCCCTAGTGGTCAGGGTTTTGGAGAAGCGTGCCGAGGGCGCTGTCAAGGCGCTCTATGGTGGGCGCCAATTTGACACGAGCTTTCCAGATTTCCTGGACGGTCTCACGCTTTATTGGTTCTAGCCAGACTTTGGCCAGCGCTTCGTGTGCAAGTGAAACGCCACAAACGACATCTTCGCTCGTCGCTTCGTTTCTGGTCGCATGGAACCCGAGCATTTCCGCGTGTTCGATTGCCTGCACGATCAAGTAGTCACGGTACCAGTTGAGCGTTGGGCGATGCGCTTTGATCGGCGGTTTGGCTTTGCCCAACAACACGTTGAGCGCAAAACTTCGCAACGGCTCCGGAAGCACGCACCCGTCCGCGAAATTGATGGCCGCAATTGCCTTTGCCATTTGAAACGCGCCCGGATCCGTGCTTGAGGCCTGTACGAGCAGCTCCGCGAAGTGGTCGTCGACCACATACCCGTCACCGGATTGCTTCACAGCACCAGACGTCGCCATGACGACATCCCAAAGGCCCACCGGATCTGGGTTTTCCTTGATCAGTCTGAGTTGCTCGACAAGATCATCGCCGTAACTTTCCCACCAAAGCTCAATCCGCTTGTCCAAGGGTATGCGCCGCTGGACTTCCAGCAGCTTTTTCTTGATCCATTTGGCTTTCTCGTCGCTGATCATTGCGTTTCCGCTCGGGCGTAGTCCATCGGCTCTTGCCCATCGAGTCCTGCGGTGACATGCCCCGCCCACAATTCCATCAACTCGCGCCTTTGGTCCAGATAATCCGTGCGCCGATAGGCGCGCTCGACGCTACCGCCAACGACATGCGCCAGCGCCGTCTCCGCGACCTCGCGCGGCACGTCGGTCGACTCGGCGCACCAGGTGCGGAAACTGGAGCGGAAACC
>JBFFMO010001307.1:0-1549 GCA_041554035.1 Allomicrovenator sp.
GTATGACGGTCGGCGATATCATCGGCGAGCCGTTGAGTGTTCATGGGTTGGCCACGGGCTCAGATTTGATGAAAAAGACTCAGGATCTGATGGATATCGTGGGTTTGGATCCCCGATTTGTCCGTCGTTATCCTCATGAGTTCTCGGGCGGGCAGCGGCAGCGAATCGGAATCGCCAGAGCGCTGGCCACCAACCCTGATTTCATCGTTTGCGACGAGCCTATCTCTGCCTTGGACGTCTCGATTCAAGCTCAGGTCATCAACTTGCTCGAAGACCTTCAAAGCGAGTTCGAGCTGACCTACCTCTTTATCGCCCATGACCTTGCGGCCGTGAGGCAAATCTCGACGCGAATCGCGGTGATGTATCTGGGCAACATGATCGAGCTTACCGACGGGGCTCGCCTCTACGAACGCCCGATGCATCCGTATACACAGGCGTTGATTTCAGCGGTTCCGATTCCCGATCCCGAGGTCGAATCGACCCGTGAGCGCATTGTGCTTTCTGGCGATGTGCCAAGTCCATTGCACCCGCCCACTGGCTGTGTTTTCCATACCCGCTGCCCCTTTGCGTGGGAGAAGTGCTCTCAGGAAGTCCCAGCCTTCAAGGAAGCTGAACCAGGGCATCTGGTCGCATGCCATCTGGTCGACGAGCCAAAACGCCGTTTCGAGGCTCCGAATGCGGAAACCGACGAGCAAAAACGGGCCGCCGTTGCCGCGATGAAAAAGGCCTGGAACATCGGAACTACGGATTAATATCCAGTTTACCGGCCAGCTTTAGGTAGGTGTGGGTCAGGTCGTCGCCGTCGTCGACGAATTCTGCTCGAAGCTCGTCCATCGATTTATCCATGACCAATTCACCCTGAACCAACATCACGATTCGGGTGCAAACGCGCTCAAGCATTTCCAAGATGTGGGAACTTAGAAGCACCGCGACGCCGTTGTCTCGATGTTCTTCGAGCTGGCTTCGAATGCGGTACGTGGACTCTGGGTCCAGACCCACAAAGCTCTCATCCAAAATGAGCAGGGGCGGGCGCCCAACCAACGCCGCCGCGATCGCGAGCTTTCGCTGCATCCCGCCGGAGTACTCCTTAACCACGCGATGTCGTGCTGCGCTGAGCTCGGTCAACGTGAGCAACTCTTCGATTTCCTGGTCCGTCGAAGATCCCCGAAGGTCCGCGACAAAACGCAAATACTCTTCGCCGGTCAAATAACCGTGCAAATCCAAATCCTGTGGCACAAAACCAACATGCCTGCGCGCCTCGACCGTGGCGTCCATGACGTTGACGCCGTGCACATGAATGGAGCCGTGATTGGGCGCGATTCGGCCCATCACGGTGTTCATGAGCGTGGACTTTCCCGCGCCGTTGGGCCCGATAAGGCCGATGAACTCACCGGGATTGACCTCAAAGCTCACGTTGTTCAAGGCTTTGATTTTCCGGTACGACTTGCTCAGTTCGGAGACTGCCAAAACACTCATGATTCCAACTCCAAAACCATCGCCGAGCCCGCAGCCCATCCGCTTGAAAAACTCAAAAGACTCAACACGCCAC
>JBFFMO010001308.1:0-1548 GCA_041554035.1 Allomicrovenator sp.
CGAAGCCGACATGCCGATCGAAGACAACGTGAATCCCGAAGTCGTCACCATCGTGCCTGCCAACGGCACCGTAGATGTCGCGGCCGACACAACGATCACGGTGACCTTCAGCGAATCCATGGATTTGGTGACGGTGAATTTCCAATCTCTGGTGCTCAAAAACCCGGCAGGGCAAGACGTTCCAGCGATGGTCACGTACGACCCAGACACCAAAACAGCTACGCTGACCCCGACGGTTCCGTTGCGAAATGCGACCGCCTATCGGGTGTCCCCAACGGCCCTGCTTAGAGACCCAGCGGGCAACAGCCTTCGGGTCACGCCCTCCCCTGATGCCACATTTATCACCACGTTTGGCGTGCCGGCCGATCATGAGGCATTGGCGCAGGAGTTCGCACCGATCCTTTTTCAGAGCATTGAGACACCGACCGGCGGCCAGCTCAACGCCGATTTGCCGACCAAGGTGAATTTCGACGGAAACTGGATTGCCCGAGACAACAAGGCGACGGCTCGCCTCGCCTCCACCACCATCAAAGCGTCGATGTACTACAGCGTGCTCGAGAGCAAGACGAACTACTTCATCGTTTATGCCGCCTATTATCCGATCCGTAGGGACAAGAACGCCTCAATACTGCATGAGCACGACTTCACTGGAGTCGTCATGGTGATCGACAAGGCCACCAAGTCATTGAAGGTCGTTGAGGGCCTCAAAGTCGACGACGGCACGGACACAGTCATCGCGTACAAACCCAACACGAGCGACGTCGGCAACACCGGCGCGACGGCTTTGGAAACCTACGATATCGCGGGACACGTCGAAGGCCGATACCCACTGCTGATCACCAGCGGAAGTCATGAAGCCTGCAATTGGCTGAAAGCGGGCCCCACGGTTCCTGCAATCTGCCGACACGAGTCAGGTGAGTTTTCGGAAGGCCCGCTTGATGGCGTGATGATGCGTCCAGGCGCCGCTCAGACCTTCGCTCAGGCCGTCGAAAACACGACGACAAATATCAAAGAAATGGAATACGAGTTGGTGCCACTGGGCGAGCTTTGGGCACGTCGGTCCTTCGTCGGTAATGAGCTGCTTTGGGAAAAAGTGTCGACCTACACGCCCATCGACGGTCGCCCATCGATGTACGACGAGGTTGAACCCATCCTGTGGCCGAACCGCCTTGTCAGCGATGACGAGATCTCGTTTGGTAAACCGCCATTTGCCTGGTTGAAGCTGGCTTCGGAAACCAATCAGGGGCAATGGCTCTTCGATCCGGCCTACCTGCTTCAGGTGCGCTACAATTTCGGAATGGGATTCAGCGCCGACTATTGCGTGAATGCATTTCTGGACATCGATCTGCGTTCCGACGTTTCCGTGACTGAGTGCCAGCTTCCATGAAAATACTCATCTTGTTTTTCGCATTGGCGCTCGGCGCATGCGGTGGGTCGCAAAAGACCGACGAGTCCAAGAAATCGGCAGGTACCGTGACGGACGAGTGTCCGTGCGGGAAGGCCGATCTGGACACGCCCCCACCTCCGGCTCCTCAGGAGGCTCCCACG
>JBFFMO010001309.1:0-1545 GCA_041554035.1 Allomicrovenator sp.
ACGCCGGGACGATGATTTTGGCCCGGTAAAGATCAAA
The DNA here is from genome assembly GCA_041554035.1 of Allomicrovenator sp. GTDB lineage: Bacteria > Myxococcota_A > Bradymonadia > Bradymonadales > Bradymonadaceae > JBFFMO01. The sequence continues at coordinate 38 of JBFFMO010001309.1, forward strand.
GAAGGTCATATTTTTGCGATGGGTGACCACCGCGATAATTCGGCAGATTCCAGATGTTGGGGCCAGGTGCCCGTCGAGAACATCAAGGGACGCTCGATCCTCATTTGGTTGTCCCTCAGCGAGAATGGCATCCGCTGGGAGCGAATCGGCCACATCCTCGAATGACCTGTCTGAAAAATCCGCACAGCTGATTTAGGAGCGATAATGGACCTGCTGGCCATCAAAGATGTCACGCGAGAAGAACTTCTGGTGTTGCTTTCGTTGGCCTCAGAGTTTCTTGGCCCCGATGGACGTCCTCATACCCCTGAACGCTATCGCGCCGCTCTTGCTGATCAATCGATCGCACTGATGTTCTTTGAGCCTAGCACGCGAACCCGAGTTTCTTTTGAGCTCGCCGCGACCCGGCTGGGTGCCCATCCGATCGTCGTGGCGTCTCAAGGCTCCAGCCTCGAGAAAGGCGAGACCATCCTCGACACGTGTCAGAATCTTGAGTCGATGGGAGTGGGCGCATTTGTGATTCGCCACCCCGAACGAAGCTTGCCATTTCTGCTGGCAGACCGTGTCAATGTTCCCATCATCAACGCTGGAAATGGCGCGGGCGAACACCCTACGCAGGCGTTGCTTGATGCCTTCACGCTGCAACGACAGCTGGGGCGTGAGACCTTGGAAGGGGTCACCGTCGCGATCTTGGGGGACGTCGTCCATTCCCGCGTTGCGCGCTCAGATGCGCTGGCTCTGGACCTGCTCGGTGCCCATGTCATCGTCGCCGGCCCTCCGCATCTTCTGCCCCATGACGACGAAAAATGGCCTGTGGAACGTGTTTCGACCCGGTCCGAGGCGCTTCGTCGCGCCGACGCCGTCATCATGCTCAGAATTCAGCGCGAACGGATGGCAGAGAACGTTGACATCGACTCCTATATTGGAGATTGGGGCATCGACGACCACGTCGTGGACACTGAGATGAAAGCCGAGGCTTTCATCATGCATCCGGGTCCGGTAATCCGTGGTGTTGAACTGACAAGCTCGGTGGCTGATGGCCATCGAAGCTTGATACTCAAACAGGCAGGTAATGGTGTCGCCGTGCGCCAAGCCGTGCTTCTGAACTCCTTTGGTCGAGTGTGAGAAGATAATGACAAGCGCCATTTTGATTTTGCAGGACGGAACGATCTTCGAAGGAACCGCATTCGGGGCCGCCGTCGACGCGGTCGGCGAGGTCGTGTTTAACACCAGCATGACGGGTTATCAGGAGATCCTTACTGACCCGTCTTACGCCGGCCAAATCGTAACCCTGACTCATCCTCATATCGGCAATTATGGCATCGCCTCCGCTGATATGGAGAGTGAGCGGGTCCATGCAGCGGGCCTGATCGTTCGAGAACTCACGGAATACCCGTCGAATTACCGCTCCGAGAAAACCCTTTCGGAATGGCTCGTCGAACAAGGCGTTCCCGGCATCAGCGGAATCGATACCCGTAGCCTCACTCGCAAGATTCGAGAAGGCGGCGTCA
>JBFFMO010001310.1:0-1544 GCA_041554035.1 Allomicrovenator sp.
AAGGAGATCACTCCGGAGATATATTCTTCGATCGACTCCAGCGTGGACGATCTGGAATTCACCGTATTCAGGTTGCGGCATTCCGGTGAATCCGAAAATAGCAAGAATCTTGGATACCTCATAGCAATGAACGGCATACAGGTTCTGCATACCGGTGACAACGATGGATACGTTGCCGACGGGGAAAGCGTAGACGGAATCGAAGAGTACTCAAGACTGAATATGGATGACGAGAGAGTTGATATCGCCATTGTGAGCGTAGGTATGTTCTGGGAAGAGACCCCTCCCGGTATCGAAATAGTAAGGGAATACATCAAACCCAAAGTCGCTATTCTGGCTCACCTGTCAAGAAACGACTCACAAGGTGAGTTGAGCCAGGTATTGGGTGTCCTGAGTGAAAACAGGAACGAAATCCCCAATGTAGTGACGTTTGCAGACAGCTTGGACAGTGCATTCTTTGAGTTCTAGTGGGGACCTGCTTGGTCGCACTCTTCATAGGGCATACAAAAAATGTCTTGCAGGGGGACTGTTGGGCAAATCAGGCCGATTTGGGGAGGGGTAATGGGCCCAAAAGGTGACGCCAGGCCAAGGTTGAGAGACACAAAGGTCGACGTGAAGACCAAGCTCTCTGCACTGTGGGTGAGCGTGATGTTGATGTACGTGTACGTCGACTTCTTTGGACTATTCCAGCCAGGGTCAATCGAGTCGATTTTGGACGGCAAGGTCTGGCTGCTCGACATAACCCCGACGTGGGCGTTTGGCGCACTGGCCATGATGGCTATCCCATCACTCATGGTGTTCTTGTCCCTCGTGCTACCGGCGCAAGCGAACCGTTGGACGAATATCATCGTGGGCGTTCTCTACCTCGCGATCTCGGTCGGCAACTCTATTGGAGAGACCTGGGCGTACTACTATCTGGGTTCGGCAGTGGAGGCCATCCTCTTGCTGTTCGTCTTGTGGTACGCGGTGAAGTGGCCCAACGAGGACGCGTCAGCGTAGGCGCGCTCACTGGCGGGGGATACGAACATTGAGGTGATGATTCGGGGACTCATGAGGGCGATAGTCTGCACGAAGTACGGGCCACCGGAGGTCCTTGAGCTCAGGGATCTGAAGAAGCCGGTTCCCAAAGACAACGAGGTGCTGATCCGAGTCCGTGCCACATCCGCGTGTGCGGCCGATTGCGAAGTGCGCAGATTCGACTTTCCGCTCTGGCTCTGGCTGCCCATCCGGCTGGGATTCGGTCTGCGCAGGCCCAGACGGCCCGTGCTGGGACAGGAGCTTGCCGGTGACGTTGTGTCCGTGGGCAAGGATGTCTCCTCGCTCAGTGAGGGCGATCGAGTCTTCGCCGCAACCGGAATCGGCCTCGGCGCCAACGCGGAGTTCATCTCCCTTCGTGCCGACCCGGTGGGAGGGGCGATCGCGAAGATACCTGACGGCCTGAGCTACGAGGAAGTTGCTGCGGTGCCGTACGGGGGAGGAGAGGCCCTGCAGTTCCTGCGCAAGGGGGGCGTTCAGCGCGGCCACAAGGTCCTCGTCAATGGTGC
>JBFFMO010001311.1:0-1544 GCA_041554035.1 Allomicrovenator sp.
CACCATTCCGTGTCGAATCGAGAATCTGGGCTTCGGAAAACACTTGGTCGAGGTGGTCGAAGACGGATTTGAGCCGGTTTCTCGAACTCTCGAAATCGCCACATCCGCCGTGATCCCATTTGACGTGGTCTTGGTCCCAAGCGGACCCAAAATGGGCAGTGTCAAAGTTGCTTTTCCCGACGACATGGCAATTCGTGTCTTCGTCGATGGCATCAGTCGAAACAGGGAAGAGCTTGAACCGGCCTTTGATCTGCCTGTCGGTCCCCATCTGATCGAAGTGGTTGCCCCGAACTTCAAACCTTTCATCGAATTCGTCGAGGTCGGGGCCGAGCCGTTGGAGTTGAACGCGGCGTTGGAGCCCGTCGGATTCGACCTGACCATCCAAAGCGAAGTCGATTCGGTGGTCCGAATCGACGGCGAACGCCTGGGTACTGTGCCTGTGCAATTGCGACTGGACCCCTACACGATTCATGACGTCGAAGTCTCACGAAACGCAAAACGAGATTCGCGCTGGCAAAGCCGACTGGCGCTGCCGCAAATCTCGTCGAAGCTGCTCTTTGTGAACTTTGAAAAGAAGAAAACGAGCCTGCGCGAAAAAGACTTCGGCTGGTTGACCGTGTCCACCGGTGACGACTGGTTTTCGGTGTGGGTCGACGGTGTGGATACCGGCATCATCACGCCCATCGACGCCACCAAACGCGTGCCGATCGAGAAGGGCGAGCGATTGGTTTCTTTGAGGCGCGGCCACGAACAGCACGACATCACGGTCGATGTTCGCGGTGGGGAGACCACATTTCTTCGCGAGAACTTCACGTTCGAGTGGCAATGACTGTCCAGCGATGACCCGTCGCTGACGACATCTGACGTTCATCAAGCCCCCTCAAGGTCCCTAACCGGTGTGGCGCCAAGCGTCGACCTTCCTTTCGAGACCCTGCCCACTTCACGTTTGGATCGTCGATCGGCGCCTGCGCGAGCTGCCCTAGGCTCGCATCCATGTGCCGCGAGGGCCGCATTCGCTGCCGCCATCAGTTCAGGATAACTGGACTTCTTCGAAGCCTTCTTGAGGGCTGGTTCGGGCTGGGGGGTAGGGTGTTGCCTCAGTAGCTGGGATGCCGTGATCGCGTTGAAGAGACTTCTTGTCTTTGCAGGCGAATCCCACAACCTGCTCCCTCAAAGATCGTCGGTCTCGACCCCATGTTTGCCCATCAACTTGCGGAAGTATTTACGATCAATGTCGGCTTCGCGGGCGGCCTGAGAGATATTGCCGTTATGGCGCCGAAGCAGCTCAAGAATATAGTCTTTCTCGAAACTGGTGATCCACTCTTCTTTGGCGTCCTTAAACGGAAGATCGACAAGTTGTTCGCGACTCGGGATATCAGCAGGCAACGTGAATCCTCGAGGATCGGTACCCATCGGCGTAGGAAGGAACGGTGAATCGGCTGCACCAACGATGTAATCCGGCAAATCTTCGGGCAGTACGGTGTCGGTGTCAGCAAACGAACACGCCCGCTCAATCACGTTCAGCAATTCACGTACATTTCCAG
>JBFFMO010001312.1:0-1541 GCA_041554035.1 Allomicrovenator sp.
GAGTTCAATCAGCGCTTGGAAATCGACGGCTTCATCATGACCAAGCTCGACGGCGATGCACGTGGTGGTGCTGCGCTTTCGATCAAGGAAGTCACGGGCAAGCCGATTAAATTCATCGGTGTTGGCGAAAAGCTCGACGCTCTTGAACCCTTCCGTCCAGAAGGCTTTGCGAACCGAATCCTCGGATTTGGCGACGTGATGGGCCTGATGCAGAAATTTGAAAAGTCGATGTCCGAAGAAGACGCCGCCCGCGCCGAAAAAGATGCGAAGCGTATGCTTTCGGGTCAATTCGACTTCAACGACTTCTACAATCAGCTTGAGCAGATCACGAAGATGGGACCGATGTCCGACATCCTCGAAATGATGCCTGGCATGGGTGGAATGTTGCCCGAAGGCGTGCAAATCGACGACTCGGAGCTCGGCAAGATCCGCGCGATTATTCAGTCGATGACCAAGAAAGAACGCACCAATCCCGAGCTCCTGACACGTCAGCCCTCACGCCTGCGTCGTATATCGAAGGGATCTGGCAGCGACCACGAAAAGGTCGAGGCCGTCTTGCAGCAATTCAACATGATGCAGGCCATGATGCAGCAGTTCTCGAATTTTGGCGGTGGTTTCCTGGATAAGATTCCGGGATTCAAGGGCCTCAATTCGATGCGCCAAATGAAGGACATGGATATCGGGTCGTTGCTTGGCGAGCTGATGGGCGGCGGCGGTGGCGGCCCCAGCATGGGCGGCGGACTTCCTGGAATGGGCGGCTTGAACTTGCCTGCGGGTTATTCACCACCCGGTGGAAAAATGACCCTTGGAAACAGCGCCACGAAGTCACGTTCGTCGTCACGTAACGACAAGAAACGAAAACGACTGGCTGCCAAGAAAGCACGCAAAGGGAAATGATCGGTGCACTTTGAGCCAAAGAGTTGTGCGCAACACCCCGACTTTCCGGCGCTAGCCGTTTGTTCGCTGTGTGGCAGGCCGATGTGTGGACTTTGTCATAACACGTCGCTTGTCGGGTATGCCGTGTGCAAGGGATGTCCGGTCATCGAAAAGATGACCCCGCGCACCCAATGGGAGCGCTCGTCCGGGCTATCCGCGGTGCCGGGTTTCCTGCACACGGCGGTCGAAGTCATCACCAGCCCGCGGATGTTCTTCATTCGGTATCCGAAGGGCAAAACGATCGACGCCTTGCTCTTTGGCTACCTGAGCATGACCATCGCGTTCACGGTCTCGCGGATCTGGGGATACTTTTTCCTCGGACGCTTCGAAGAGGCTCTGTCCGAAGTCGCTAAACAGGCCGAGGTCTCCTACCACACGGCCACCTGGCTCTACTTCGGCCTTACGCCCATATCGTCGCTGATTGGGCTCATGGTGTTCATTGGGCTGCTCTTTGTGGGCCTGAAGGCCATGGGTGGCAAGAACGTCACCTGGCCCAACGTGACGTGGATTGGGTCGATGGCTTCGGCCTCGCTCTTATTCCAAATCATTCCGCCCATCTTGGAGTTCCCGGTAGGGCAGCTGCTGGCGATGTTATGGCTGCTGAA
>JBFFMO010001313.1:0-1532 GCA_041554035.1 Allomicrovenator sp.
CAAGGCAGGCCATAGGGCCTACGGACCAATCACAAGGCAGGTCTATTCCGTTAGTGGAGTTCGACGACAATCGAAGGTCACGGGGAAGGTGTCCGAGTGGTAAATCACCTCGAAATCCTCAACATCAAGCGCCGCTAGGTCACGTGACGAAAGCAGCCCCTCCCATTTTGCGGTCGTGTGCCGGTCGCTCTGCGCCGTCAGCGCAATATTGCCGCCGTCGGCATGATACATGCCGTATTTTTGCAAAGCGCGAGCAACAACTCGAGCGCCCTCGTTGGGCAACGTGTCGAGCGGATAGTCCGCACGAAGTCGAAAATGAACGCCATAGGGCGGGGCGTCAGGACCGCCAGTCGTGTTGGTCCCATGCGTTGCGGGACGAACAAACGTTTTCTGCCTCACCCGGTTATTGGGCAAAATAAAGCGAATCGCATGATTGATCTCGCCGGATGCAACCTCATCGGCCGTGAACAGCAGGGGCGTCATCGGAAACCCTGCCGCGTCGGCGCTGGTGCATTGGTCCCCACGGCCGACGTCGGGATAGAGCTTTGTGGTGTCCCAGATCGCCATACAACCACCGCGGAAGGTGTTGCCCTGGATATCGGCGCGCCACATCTCGTAAAGCCGGTTTTCGTCGGGAACGTGCACCAACAAATGGCAGTCCCCATCGCCGTCGCAGGCGTAAGCGTCTTCGCCCTCGATATTCCCGCCTTCAGGCACGGGCATCGGCGCGGGGTCACAATCGGGCGAATAAAACTCACCACTTTGTTCGAACACGCGTTTGGGTGTTGAGGCGCTCGCCGTCAGCACATCCAACGAGAAGTCGATTTGAAAAACGTCGTTATTTCCCCATCCGCCCGCACTTCGTAAGGCGGCGATGATGGCATCGGAATCTGCGGCAGCGGCGGCACCACTCACGTCCTGATTGAAAAATGCCCCGGCCGGTCCGTACACGGAACCTTCAGCACTCACCCCCATGTCCCCGGCATCTGACACGACATTATTCAGTGCACTATCGGTCGATAAATCCACCGCCGCATCTCGTTCCGTCATCTGCGCATCAACACCAGCATCAGCCTGCGTTGGGGCCGCGTCGTCTTTGCCGCATCCGCTCATGAGCAAAAAAAAGGCGCCATAAGCGCAGGTCATTCGAATCGATGTCAGCTTCATACGGGCCTCAGGGTTTTTCTTTCAAAGCACGAACGTAAATCGCACCCTGCTGGTCACCAAAATTGCCGTCGCGCTCACAGGAAGTCCCCTCAAAATGCCAACCATCTGGGTACAAACCTGTGTCCTCCACCATGGGCCCATCGCTTTCGCCAAACCAGAAAGCCGAATCCTGATTTGTCCGGCCCAGCGCGTAAAACGCTGAAGGAGTCGGCTCACCGAGGCAACCCGCCGAGTAGCTCAAAAGCCGCACCGGCCGAATTGGCCGTATCGCGTTTTCAGAAATGAACTTCTCGGATGGGACTCGGAGTTCGATCGCTTCAGAAAAGTCTTGAAATGCGACTCGTCCAGCTGTTCCGGCCACCACC
>JBFFMO010001314.1:0-1530 GCA_041554035.1 Allomicrovenator sp.
GGTCGCCACTTGGGCGACCATAAGCCCGCAGAGGACCAGTTCGCCTAGCATCAGTGGGGCGACAACCCACGTAATCCTGTTCACGTGTGCCGCGTGATACGCCGCAAATTGTGAAGGGACGTTCGCAAACTGCGGGTAGACCACGACTTGAATCGTCCAACATAGGCCGGCGAGCATGCTGGTGAGGATAAGTTGTAAGGTGAACATGATGTCCCGAGACTCAGTTTTTTGGGGCTGCCTCGACATCTTTGCGGATTTGATCGACCACGTCGACGGCAGCATCTTGGAGCGCGCCTCGGAGCAGAATATTTGGGATCCACGTCCCAGGTTCGAGCAGCATTCGGTAGGAGAGCCGGGTTCGGTTGTTGCCCAGCGGGGTCGCTACGAACGAGCCTTCCATTGCGGCGAGGCGGTCAACGTCTGGGTCATCCGGTCCGTTCTCGGTCATCGCAAACGTGAAGCCTGAAGGAGCATCCGCGTCCGCGCCGCGGAAGATGTTGCCGATTGCGGTGAATTCTCGGGTGCCCAACACTGGGCGCGAGATCTGCTGGTACACTCGTGTCGTCACGCCATCGTCGAACAGAACCTTGTACTTTTTGGTGCCGTCACGGCGTGCGGCTCTTTGCTGGTCGTTCACGACTTTCATCACTGCGTCGCGGTCGGCCTTGATTATCACATCGGCGCGGAATGCGTTCACGTCGCTGGCCTCGGCGTTGCGAAAGACTTGGACCCCATTGCTTTCGTCAACCTTCTCCCACGGACCGCTCTGCCATCCCGAGTACGCGAAACCGGTCGCCACGACGGCGCAGACGACTGCTACGGCTAGTTTTTGAAGTGACTGATTCATGGTTTTGCGTGGAGGATGTTTGGTGTTTGGACTTGCACGTAGAAGATGCCTCCAGTGGTCCGTGAGATTCAGGTTCGCCGATGTGCACCGATATGCAACGTTGGGGCATCCAAAACACGTTTAGATGAATCTTGGAGGTCGACGTGAAACCCTATATTGCCACAATTATCCTCTCGGTCGTGCTCATCGCCATGTCGGCTTGGGGCTATCTTGGTTCGGACACACCGTCCACAAGCGCGCTCATCCCGATGGCATGGGGAATCATGCTCGGGCTGTGTTCTTTTGGCGTCAAAAAAGACAACAAAATCGCCGCCCATATCGCGGTCGTTCTGGTTGCGATTCTTGCGCTCGCACTCTTCATGCCGTTGAAGGGTTCGTTCGGCCGTGGCGACATGATAGCCCTCACCCGCGTATCGATTATGGAAGTAGCGCTTATCACCACGCTGGTAATCTACGTTCGGTCGTTCATTCAAGCGCGTCGCGACCGAAAAGCCTCAGATGCCGTCTAGCGCATAGTGCCTGACGAATACTCTTTTTTATTAGGCTCGGCCTCGTGTTAGAAGCGTTCGCCATCCACTGAACGACGCCAAGAACCAGGATTTTGGAATGAAACTCGAACTCGCCGGCATCGAAATCAACGCCGGAGCCGTAGACGCTTACCAGCAGCTAAGCTCGCAACGGCA
>JBFFMO010001315.1:0-1528 GCA_041554035.1 Allomicrovenator sp.
ATTCCGACTTCAAGGAAGTCGGTGCTGTTGAAGTACGCGACCGGGTCGTTTTTCGACACGTCGGCAAAGGTCTCGGCAAAAACGGCACGATGCTCACCGATCCGCACCCATTTGGGCGTCTTGCCGGCCGCCTCCAGCACTTCACGCGACAGATTAGTCACCACGTTCCCGAAGTGGTCGATATGCACGATGCTGGATTCGATCCCGTGCTCTTTGATGATGGGACCGATCTCAGGAAGGCGCACCAGACTCTCCGTATCGATTGCTTCGCCGAGCTTCGAGAACTCCACACCGGCCGCCAGATGCGCCGCCACGGGCGAAAAGATGTCCCGACCATGGAAGGTCTTGGAGATACGCGCAAGGTGGTATTCCGCGTTGGTGAGTTCGACGGCCTCAAGCGGCGCCTCCCACTCGTACGCCATATGAAAGAGCCCGTTATCTGGCCCCACGAACATGCGGTTTTCCGTACGCACTGCGATGCACCGACGACGAGTTCCGACGCCCGGGTCAACGACCCCAAGAACGATGGCGCCGGCGGGCAAATAAGGCACGGCGCTGGCCACCAGATACGACCCCGACATCACGTTATGCGCAGGCACTTCATGACAAAGGTCGATCAGTTCGCAACCGGGGGTGATGCCGTGAATCACGGCCTTCATGATTCCCACGTACGCGTCGCGGTAACCAAAATCTGAAATAAGAGCGATGGTTGTCACGGGAGTCCTCGTCAAATCCACTGTTTACGCCGAAAATACACTATCAACCCAACCGCCGTGAACAACATCAGCCCAAGAGCGAATGGATATCCGTACGCCCAACTCAGCTCAGGCATGTTGTAGGGCGACGCGGTATTGAAGTTCATACCATAGAGACCGGCGATGAACCCCAGAGGCATGAAGATCGTCGCAAAGATCGTCAAGACCTTCATGACTTCGTTCATACGATTCGAGACGCCCGTCATGTACAAGTCCATCAAACCGCTCGCGAGCTCCCGATAATTCTCGACCAAATCGACCAATTGAATCGCATGGTCGTAGCAGTCCCGGAGGAACACGCGGGTCTCAGCGGTGATCACCAAGAGGTCATCACGCATCAAGGCGTTGACTGCTTCGCGGATAGGCCATATCGCCCGTCGAAGTGTCAGGAGTTCACGTTTAGTCTGATGGACTTGCTGTAAAAGCTTTTCGGTTGGATTCAGAAGAATCATCTCTTCCAGGTCTTCGAGGTCGTCACCAACCTTTTCAAGCACCGGAAAATACCCGTCGATCAATGCGTCAATGACTGCGTAAGCCAAGTAATCGGCGCTGTGCTGCCTAATCTTACCTTTTCCTTTTCTGAGCCTCTCCCGAACGGGCTCCAGACAATCGCCCGGTCGTTCTTGGAACGTGAGGATCATATTTGGGAAGATGAATAGACTCACCTGCTCAATCACAAATTCGCTGTTCTGAAGCGTCACCATTCGAGAAACGAAGTAGACGTACTCGCCGTAATCCTCGCATTTCGCACGTTGATGCACGTGAACAGTATC
>JBFFMO010001316.1:0-1528 GCA_041554035.1 Allomicrovenator sp.
GGTCATTGTTTCTCGAGTTGTATTGCCCGGCAATCATACACCCCCGCATGCATCATTTCAATGACATGTGGGTGGAGAGCCCACTTTTGTTCACTTCAACGCCGTGAAAAACTGACCTTTTTGATGCGCTCGGGTGAAGCCACGACGCCCGAGGCGTTCACCGGGCTCTGGGAAATGGTGCGAATCACGTCCAGCGGAGTGCAGGCGCCAAAAATCGTGTGGCGGTCATCCAAATGGGGGGCCGAACGCAATGTGATGAAGAACTGGCCGGAGTTGGTGTTTGGACCGTTATTGGCAAGCGCGAGGACTCCCGGGCGATCAAAACGCAATTCGGGACGGATTTCGTCGTTGTACGTGAACCCCGGCCCGCCCCGTCCAGAATCAGTGGGGTCGCCGCCCTGAATCACGAAATTCGACACAACGCGAAAGAACGCAGTTCCATCAAAATATGGACGCGTTACTTCTTCGTCAGATTCGGGATCCTTCCAGGCGCGTTGTCCGGAGGCGAGGCCGACGAACGTCGCCACCGCGCGCGGGGTTTTTCGCCAATAAAGTTCACAATCCAAATCGCCAGCGGTGGTCTGAATTGTGGCAACGAGTGTTTCGCCGCTTCCGAATTTGGCCATGTAGCCGTTGAGCAGACGAACCTCCGTCGGCGCATCAGCGTCGGCGGGTTCGCTGACATCCTGAGTTAGCGTCGTGGCTGTCTGAGGCGGATCGGGCTTGTCTTTCGGCGAATCGCACGCCGAAAGCAGGCAGAAGATGAGGGCTAGACGATTCACAGCTCGGTTGGGTTCGCCACGAATTTCAGTGTCATGACCAATTTGACGTCAGCAGCACCTTTGGGAGGTGATGGCTGGCCTTTTTCGATGGCGGCAGGCTGCATGAACGGAATCATCGAAAGTTGAAGTGATTTCAAGATATCGCTCGACTTGGACTTATTCGCCTCTTCGACGGTGGCGGTGCCTGTTGAGTTCTCGCCGGCGTTGGCCGTCGGTACATCGACGATCAACACGCCATTGGTATGCGTGGTGACGTTCGCCCCACCCACAAAAAGAGCGATCTTTGGGGTCTCGATATTCAGAGTGTTGTTGGCGTAGGTGTACACGACTTTTTCGACTTCAACTGATTTCAGTCGCTGGCTGACATCGCTGAGTTGGGTGCTTCCGGTCGCCGCCAAAACGTCGATTGGAATCGCCACTTCAAAGTCTGGCAACACGATGCGATCGGGCGAAGGGCCCGCGGCTGCGTTGCAGTCCAGCGTCGTGGGGCAGAAATTTGCTGCGTCGATCGTGAACTCCAGAGGTACTTCTTCGCGGAAGACGATGTCGAAGGGGTCGTCTTCACCGCTGAAGAGACCACAGCCCGAAAGAAGTGGAGCGAGAGTGAGTGCTGCAAACAAAAATGGCTTCAACATATACGTCCTAAAATTAACGGTGATGCGTGACTTTGCCTAAATCGGCATCACGTCTCAAACTTTTTATGTGTCTTCTTCGTTTCGGCGCCGAGTCCAACGGCGTTTGCCGGA
>JBFFMO010001317.1:0-1526 GCA_041554035.1 Allomicrovenator sp.
AAGTCGACGTTGGGATCGGGGATAACTGGATGGATGCAAGGTAGAAATCCAGACCGAGCACATCGGCCTACATTTTGCTACACAAGGGGTGTGATCATTTTTCGAACACTTCCCCTGACCAAAGAGGTCGTAATGGTATTGAGACGCACTGGTGTTGCAGTCCTATGCGCCACCGCGCTCATCGTTTCAGCTTGTGGTTCCGACTCCGCCAAAGATTCCAATGAAGGTTGGGGTCTTGGCGAGAACATCAGCGAACCCGATGGCGGCAGCCTGGCGGATGCCGCACCGGACACCGATGTTGTTGACGAACCCGACGTTGATGTTGTCGTCGTCACTCCCACAGGATGCCAGGCCGACGGATGTCCTCCGGGAGACACGTGCACCGACGACGGCTCTTGTGCCGCGACGCCTTGCGCAAACGATGACCAGTGCCTGGACGGACTGGCCTGCGCTCAGTCCCCAGAAGGACGCCGTTGCCAGGCTCCAACCGGCGTGGCCGACGGAGAAGGCTGCGCGCAAGATTCGGATTGTCAGGGAGGAACCTGCATCACGGATTGGCCAGGCGGTTTCTGCACCACCGTGGATTGCGGTTCATTTGAGGATTGCTCGCGTCTGGGCAACGAAAATAGGTGCCTCCAGGTCCGTGGCCCCGATTTCTGCGTGCGTTTGTGCACGTCGGATGCTGAGTGCCGCGATGAGTACGTTTGTCAGCCTTTAAATGGCGCGCAGGGGATGTGCGTGCCTGACCCATCGATTCCAATCGACGACGCTGTATTGACGGGTAATCCGTTCGCGATTTCGTGTGTGGACACCATCGACGGCGTGGCAAGCATTCCCTTTACCGTTGCCGCAAACAGCACCGCCTACATGGTGACCCCGCTGACCAAAGACGGCAGGGATATTACGCCGCTCAGCATTTCTGCCCCCGTGAATTCGATCGATTTTCAGGGGACGAATTCGTTCCAGACTGTTCCTGTCGAAATCTACGGCAACATGAATCCCACAGTCGTTCCGCCCGCCCCGTTGTACACGACACAATTTGAGACGGGTGCGCATGCCTACAATGTTGGGACCACCTCGGATGAAGTGTGTTGGTACATGCTGGAAGAATCAGCGCCGGGAGACACCGTGGACGTGAACGTCTATCTGGTCGGTGTGCCTGGCCTTACGGCGGGCAACGCCGCGACTCATGTCGCCCTGCAAGCAACCCTTGCCGGTTTTGATTCCATCTATCAGACCGCCGGATATCATCTGGGCAAGATTCGCTATTTCGATGCGAGCCCCGCAGCGACTCAAGAGTTTGCCATTGTGCGAGACGAGGGCGCTCTGCCTTCTCTTCTGATGGAAACCCAACGCCCAGGCAACACACTGGATGATGTCCTGAGCGTGAATGTGTTTTTTGTTCGCGGCATCAACCTCGGTGGCACGATCGGCATCTCACTCGGACTGCCCGGTCCCGCTGGCCTGCACGGGACGCAGGGAAGCGGAGTGATCTTCACTTCGGAATATATGGGCGGTCAAACCAC
>JBFFMO010001318.1:0-1524 GCA_041554035.1 Allomicrovenator sp.
TGAGCAGTGAGCCGTGAGCCGTGAGCAGCTAGTCGCTAGTCGCTAGTCGCTAGTCGCTAGTCGCTAGTCGCTAGTCGCAATGCAGGTCATAGGAGCCTTAGCGCCCTGACTTCTTGAAACCTGACTTCCTGAAACCTGACGCAGAAATGCCAGGCTGGAGTCTGGCGGACCAATCACAGCGGCGGAGATACGCCAACACTCACAGCCAACCGCTCACAGCTCACCGCTCACTGCTCACTGACTAGAAGTCTGCGATTTCTTTGACAAGTTCTGGCGAATCAACGAAGGGGTTTCGATTGCCTTGAGCCACCTCGACTTCGTTGTTTCGTGCTTGTTCCGCGGCGTCGACCGGGTCTTCTTCGCTCCAAGCGCGAAGGGTTGCTTCTTCGCTGGCCGGGATTTCGTAGGCGTACATCACAGCGACGTAGAACATCGCGCGTGCGGTGTTTCCGCGATTTGATGCGCGGACTTCAAACACGACATTTCCCTCAATATCCTGGCCAAGCTTCGAGCCACCTTGTTGCCAGGTCGGGCTGATCACGTTGCCAAAACGAAAGCTGGAGCGCTTTGAGTTGGCGTAGGAAGATGTCGGGAACAAGTGGTGAAGGTCGGTTTCCGCGGCACCCGACAGCCTTGATTTTGGCCAGGTGTGCTCGGTATTCATGATCGTGTGGTCTGGGATGACCATCGTTTCGACCAAGAGGCCGGTGTAGACACCTTCGACCCAACCGTCGTGACTGTCGATATGCGAAAACAAGTGTTCGCGGGCTGGGCGGTATTCAAGGTAGGCGTGTTGAGCGTAGTCGCGCTGCAGCCCGTCTCGCAGGCTCAGAGGACGCGGGTAGCCGTTTTCCTGGGCGAGTGTCAGTAGGTCCCGCAAAGCGGCCGGCCCGACGTAAGGGACGGCATCAAGGGCTTCCAAGTCGCCAAAGGTCTGGTCGTCGGCCGTTCCGAACTCAGCGTCGTCGCCCGAGCGGTATTTTGCGATGTTTTTGGCTGCCGTGGAGTAGAGCCGCGAATCCACCAACTCCAGAAACGCAGCGCCTTCGGCGTTGTCGGCCAGTGGCTGATTGGCGAAAGCCAAAATCGCTTCAGCGTCAGTCGTTCCGGCCTGAACGATAAGCGAATCGCCTTTGGTGCCCTCAAGCGTCTCGAGGCCAAACTCGGAGTCCACCGCGACTTCTTGTTCCATGCCCTGATTGCAGGCCATCGACATCGTGCTGACGAAGATGAGTGCGAGGAGCTTCAAGGTTTTGGTTTTCATGGCGGTCACCGAATGCGTGTTGGTCTTGACGCATTAAGAACTACCGACCGCCGGGCTGAATATGTACTGAAAGAACCTGAAAGAAGGTTATCAGGATAGGTTCGTGAAGATCTGATCGCGGTTAAAGCCCCGCGAAAGCAAGACATGCGCGACGTCTCTCATCATGCGCGGAGACCCACACAGGAGCACGCCATACCCCTCGGGATGAGGAGGAAAACGTTCTGCCGCGGACTTCATCTGAGACGGGTCAATCAACGACA
>JBFFMO010001319.1:0-1523 GCA_041554035.1 Allomicrovenator sp.
AAGCCTTACTCCTGAAGGCGCTCGTGCGTATTTGAAGCGCCTGCTTAATCCAAGCGGTCTTGTCATTACGGTTGTGGGTGATATCGACGCCAAACATGTGGCGGCGTTGGTCGAACAGGCGTTTGTGAAGGGGCATACCGGCGAGTCATGGGACCCGGTCGTGCCGGCGCCGCATCGGCACCTTGAAGCGCGATTGGTCTCCAATAATCTGGAAAAAGAACAGGCCTACGTTTCGGTCGGGTTTGATGCGCCTTTGATGGCGGATGACACGCGCTACGCGATGGAAGTTCTTTACGCGGTGCTTTCAGGCCAGGGTGGCCGTTTGTTCTACGAATTGCGTGACAAACAAAGCCTCGCCTACAGCGTCTACGCGTCGAGCCTTTTGGGGCTTGATACGTCGATGTTCAGCATTCATATCGGCACGAGCCCCGAGAAAATCGAGCAGGCGCTTAAGGGCATCTACATCGAGATCGCGAAGCTTCATGCCGACGGTGTGACGCAGGAAGAAGTCGACCGCGCCAAGGTCTACTTGATGGGCAACCATGATATCGGTCTACAGAAATATGGCGCCCGCGCGATGTCCTTTGCGCTCGATGAGCTTTACGGATTTGGATTCCGTCGCTCGTTGGCCTATTCGGACCATATCGCCAAAGTGACGCTTGAGGACGTGAACGAATTTGTCGCGCGCTATCTCAAGAAGGACCACTCGCTGGTCGCGATCACCAAACCTGAGGCGATTAAGCTTTCACCGACGCTCCTTGAAGAAGCACTCGGTTGAATCTTTGATTTTCTGCCCCGTCCAAAGGGCAGAATTAGTTGATGGAGTTCTTCATGCATCGTCGCCAGTTTCTGACTCATTCGATTGGCCTGGCCATCGTGGCAAGCGCTCCCTTTGCGTTTGCTCAGGCCGGCCAGGCCCTCTTCGATTATCAGCTTAAGAATATCGCTCAGACCGACACGGATGCTCCCATGCTCATTCTTCGGGCTAAGGAGTTCATCACGAAGGGCGAGGTCGTGATGCGACGTGGTGACGGGCAGGAGAACCGCACGAAGCTTGGGTCGATGAAACCCGGCCAAGAAAAGCGCATTCCCTTCAAACAGGGCAAAGGCTCCTACAGTTACGAAGTCACGATCAGCGGAACGACGCAGTTCGACCAGTCGATGGACACGAAGTTCACGACCGATGTGCATTACGTCGATCCCATCAAGCTGACGGTCGATAAGGACCTGGTCCGGTTGGCCGAAGGCGAGCTGATGTTGGGCACAAATGTGCCGCTGGATCATGTCGACATCGAGGTCTTTGACGAAGCAGGAAAGAAGATCAACGAACATACCCAGACCATCGGTGGCCTTGGTGGAACGATCAAAATCACCTGGCCGGCCGCCAAAGACGTAGCCGGAATTCGGCTCACCGCTCACGACGTCGCGGGATTTTGGGCAGGCGTGATTCTAGAGCCGTTTTTCGTGGAAATTCCGCACGAAGATATCGTGTTTGATACGGGCAAAGCGACGTGGCAAGCCAG
>JBFFMO010001320.1:0-1520 GCA_041554035.1 Allomicrovenator sp.
GACGCATCATCGACGGGTCATCAAAATGATACACATTATGGGACTCAACCGCGCTCAGTCCCGGAATCTCATCCCAGAACGTGCTTTGCGTTTCTTCGCTCATCGAAAAATCGAGAATTCTATCGGGGTTCAACGCGATGACTTTCTCCATGTCGAGCGTCGGCCAGTTTTGGTCACTTTCGAGGACATTTCGGCCGCCAGCGCGTATCAGAAGATCGTGTGAGAACGTGCCTGGTCCGGCCGCGATGATCGGCTTTCGACCATAGACCATCAACACAGCCGGCCGGTCTTTCAGGGCGAGCCCGTCCAAACCTTTAAGCGATTCCTGCATGTCCGCTGCCAATGCTTCGCCCTGTGCTTCGCTCTTTCCGCCCAGAACCTTGCCGATATGTCTGATGCCATCAAACGTCTCTTCTAAGCTCTCCATGCGCAGAAAGACGTACGCAATCTTAGCCTGATCCAGCACGCGCGTGATCGCAGGATCTCCGCTTGAGGTCACGCCGATCACCAAATCGGGCTTCAACGTCAGAATCGCCTCGGTGTCCGGGTCGATCAATCCGCCAACTTTGGTGATTTTGAGGGCTTCTTTCGGGTAATCGCAATACCGTGTGACGCCTACCAGGCGGTCGCCTGCCCCCAGTGCAAACACGATCTCGGTCAGGTTTGGAGCCAGTGACACGATTCTTTGCGGCTCCGACGGGACGGAGATACTTTGCGTGTTGACCGACGGTTGGGGTTGGGTGGCCTTTCGTTCACACGAAACGCATAGGGTGAGCGCGACGACAAATAGAATCCAGAGAGGATTTGTCGTACCAGTAGTTCGTTGATATGCTTCCAAGTAGAACACCGGAGTCACAAGCCGTAATGCAGTTAACACGCCTTTGCGGGCTTCCGCAAACAGCTGGGTAAGTTGCCGACTCATGTCTAAAGAATTATTGAATCAAGGCGAGATCGAAGCCCTGCTGAATGAACTCGAAGCCAAAATGCAGAGGCTTCGGGCGATTTACGAGCAGTATTTCTTGGGCATTGAACGAACGCCACCGACGACCCTGCAAAAGGACGTCTTTCGGCTCATTCAACGCGCCGAGAATATCTTCATCCGCAACACCGCGCAGAAGTTCCGACTGCGTGCTCTCGTTCAGCGATTTTCGTCCTACAAGGCCTATTGGAGCCGCGTAGAGCGCCAGATCGAAGAGGGCACCTACGTACGAGACATTCACCGCGCTCGTAGAAATCAGGAACGCCGCAAGAGTCGTGCGACCAACGCCGACGATAATCTGCCGATCCTCGAGCTCGACCTCGAATTCGATGGCGTGGACGATTTGCAGGCCGAAATCGAAGAAATGGAAAGGGCCGGTGCTTTTGATTCGCACGATCGAAGACCTGTGGCCTCAAACGAACCGCAGATGCCGGTCGTCTCTGACGCCGAAAAAGAAGAACGTCGTTTGGAAAAACTGGCCGAGATTCGTCGCCAACTCAACCCGACCGACGCGCCTGCACCGGCGGCCGCATCACCACAA
>JBFFMO010001321.1:0-1517 GCA_041554035.1 Allomicrovenator sp.
AGGAACCTATCAGTTCAGGGCGACGTTGCCCGACGGACACGTGATCGATGACGGGATATCCCGGACTGTCAGCATCAAACCAGATATGCCGCCCCGCGTGAACATCACCACTCATAAAGGCGAAGTGGAAGTCTCACCGGGCGAAGTCCTCGAGATCGGCTTTGTCGCATCCGATGATTTTGGGCTGCAGTCTGTGGCTCGGATTTACGGGTTTTCGGGGGAAGAGCCGACCCGGGTTGCGCCTGTGATTCCGGCACTGAACGACCAGCCAGGTGAGCTCGAGGGTAAAATGGTCTTCGACCTTGGGCCTTTAAATCTGCAGCCCAAAGACACCGTCGTTTTCCAGCTCGAAATCATCGACAACAACACGTTGACAGGCCCGGGCCGAACGCTCTCAGAAGAATTGGTGTTGAAGGTCTCAAGCCCTGATGACAAACACCAGAGGTTGGTTGAACAACAGCAGGCCTTGGTTGAAGGGCTCGTCCTCTTGCTCGCCGATTATCTGGAGACGAACCTCGGTGAGCGCATGGCGCGTGGCACGACGTGGTCTCAGGTGATCGACAAAGACATCGATCTTCCGACTCGGAAGACCTTGTTGACCGCTTCGGCCGGCCTTTCGACAAAAACCGGGGAGTTGCTCACGGTCATGGCGGCGTTGGCGAAAGAGCTTGAAAAAGACCCGCTGATGATCAAACGCGACGTCATGATTTTTTCATCGGTCGAAACGCAGCTTAGCGCGCTGCACCTCGACCACGCGGACTCCGTAGCCCGACTCGAGCCGCTTTTGAAGACGGACCGCTTGATGGTGGGCCAGATTCAACAGCTGGCCGACCAACAGGTCCTATTCGAGGACACTTTAGAGAAGAGCATTCTTCGACTCGAAGACCTTTTGGCCTCGCAGAAAATGGAGATGGTGAAAGCCACGACCGAAGAGATCAAGGCGCTCAAGGACAGGCTCAAGGACCTGTTGGAGAAATATCGGGACACTCAAGACCCCGAATTGAAGGAGACCATCAAGCGTGAAATCGGTCGCTTGCGTCAGCGCATGGCCGAGTTGATGCAGCGGATGCAGGACCAACTTCATCGGCTGCCCCAAGAACACGTGAACATGGACGCGGTTAAGAATCAGCAGCTCGAGAGCGACGCCAAGAAGATGGCCGATGCCATGACCAGTATCGAAGAAATGCTCGATAAGGGCGATATCGATGGAGCATTGGCCGCGCTAGAGAACATGGACACGAGCCTCGACGAGCTGACCAAAGAAATGGACCAACAGTTTGGCGAGAGTCAGCCCGACTCGATGAACGAGTTGGACAAGAAGGTTTCTGAGCTGATGGACCAGGTCAATGACCTTGAGACCCTTCAGCAGGAGGTCGAAAAGCAGACCGAAGAGGCCCATAAGGAAAATCTGAAGCAAGTCGAAGAGAAATTGAACGAGATTATCAAGTCGGCGATGGAGCCTATCTTGGATGAGATTCGTGAGCAGAAAAAAGCGATGCAAGACATGGGGGCACGCG
>JBFFMO010001322.1:0-1517 GCA_041554035.1 Allomicrovenator sp.
GGCCCGACGAACGGTGCGCGATTGGGCCACAACTCATCAAGCCATCGACGTCGCCACCCAAAAACTTGAGGTGGCTCAGGCGACCTACGAGATGGTGCTCGGGCGTTACGAGGCCGGCCTGGCGACAAGTATCGAAGTCACCCAGGCCAGTGAAGATCTTTACCTCGCTGAATTGAATTTGAACGCGGCGGAACTCGCTGCTGACCTTGCGGAATCGCAATATAGATTTGTCATTGGAGTGCCCGAATGAAATACCTTTTATTGATGGCATTTCTGGCTTTTGCGGGCTGCGATTCGGGCGAAGCCGCCAAGGAGGGCGGTCCTTCTAAAATGAAGATCGCACCTGCCGCGACGGTGATGGGGCATACGATTACGTCGTCTCCCTTTGAGGTCAAACGCGATTACGGCGGTGAATTTGTTTCCGATGCGATGGCGGACCTGTCGGCCGAAGTCTCTGGCGTTGTGCGCGAAGTCAACGTGCGGCTTGGCGATCCGGTGGCCAAAGACCAGGTGTTGGCGGTCGTCGACCCGGTGGTCTTCCAGCAGCGCGTCAAGGAACTGCAGGCCTCGGTAAACCTTGCTGAGGCCGGCGTCGAAGAGGCCCGTGCTCAACTTCAAAATCTTCAGGCTGACCTGAATCGTAAAAAGCCTTTATTGGCTCGAAACTTGGTCACGGCAAGGGAAATTGAAGACCTTGAATCGCAGGTGGCGGTTGGGTCTCAGCGGATTTCTGTGGCTCAGGCTACGGTCGACCAAAACCGCGCACGCCTCGCCACGGGACGAGATAATCTTCAGGATACGAAGGTTCGTGCTCCTTTTGCGGGTGTCGTTGCCGAACGTTATGTAGACATGGGCAACCACGTCAGCGCCGGTCAACCGTTGTTTCGCGTCGTGGACGACACCGAAAAATATCTGCAATTACGGGTGGCCGAACACGACTCCGGCATGATCGAACAAGGGATGAAAGTCACGCTTCGTGTCGATGCCCTGGGCGGCGACCTTGTGGAAGGTGTGGTCGCTCGCATCGCTCCCGCCGTAGATCCCCAGACCCGAACGCTACGAATCGACGTCGTGAAGGGCACCGACGCGAATTGGGGGCGGATCAAACCCGGGATGTATGCTCGTGCGCAGATCATCATCGCGTCTAAGGATACCGCCATTTTGGCACCGTCTCAGGCGATTCAGAAAGACCGCGACGGGTCGCGTTACGTCTGGAAAGTCGTTGATGGGAAATCGCTCAAGACCGTGGTTCAGCCCGGGCTGCGCGATCGTGACCAAACGGAAGTCCTCGAAGGGCTCTCGGCGGGCGATATCATCGTGGTTCGTGGTCATGAAAAACTGACTGCCGACGGCGTTGTGCAGCTGGTGGCCAACGAGCCGAGCAAGGTGAACCCATGAATTTGCCAAGCTTTGCGGTGAATCGCCCAGTCCTGACAACCATGGTCTTTATCGGCATCCTGGTTCTGGGCTTGGTCTCGTTCACACGTCTTCAAATCGACCTGCTTCCCGAAATCGAC
>JBFFMO010001323.1:0-1516 GCA_041554035.1 Allomicrovenator sp.
CGAGACCAAGAGTGTTGGCGAGTCGAGCGTCATCGCGCTGAACTTCAGATTACGCAGGTCGGTCAATGAGCCCAATTCGAAGCGGATCTCTTTGATCTCAACGACCGGGGTCTTGTCGTTGGCAATGCGGATATTGGTCAGCGCGGCTGCGCCGTCCTCGGCCATGCCGATGCCTTCGATTTGGAACGTCAAGAAGGGCAGCGGATCAAGGCCCGTGATCGAGAAAATGCCATCGGCCTTCAAATCCCCGGAGGTCGGTCGAAGGTTTTCGTCGAAGGTCATCTGCACGTCCATACTCTTAGGGACCTGCATCTGCGGACTCGGGCCCGCGAGTGTCGTGAGGCTGCCTTGAGTCACCAGAAACTCGCCGTCCCATTTCCAAGAAGCTTCGGAGACGTCCAGCCCCGCGATCGGAAGCGTGGGGCCTCCTTCTGCGACTTCGAATCGAATGTGTACGTTGCGAAACAGAGCGTCAGGGATAGCCTCGATGCGAGAGCGAAGACTCTTTGCCGGTTTGGCTTCGGCATCGTCGTCCGCAGGCTTCTTGGTCCGAAGTCGTTCGAGAATGGGAATGCCGCCATCTTGGTCGACCCGAATCAGGATATCGATATCGCTGATCTCAACGCCACGCGTCCGACGTTCACCAAAAAGGATCGCCATGGGATCTACGCGTGCCGAAATCTTCGCGATTTTGACGACTTCGTGTTCATCGCCTGTGACGGTGAGTCCGCGAATCTCGACCTCGCCAACCCCGGCAATGTCCAAAGACTCGAATTTAACGTCGAGGCCCGTTCGTTCTTCCACGCCTGCGAGTCGCTCCTCGACCATCTTTCGCGCCGCTGATGGCGCCAGAAACAGGACGGTTCCAAGAAGAGCGATGAGCAGGCTGGCGACGACTCCCAGGACGATTAATGCAATTTTTTTACGTGAGCTCATGAGCCTCATACCTGACGGGGGCAGATTGCTAGCAACGAAATAGACGGCCGTCAAAGGGGGCCGACGCTTGACAATTCTTCTGCCGGACCGAAACTGCAGACCTTCGACTACATCCCGTGGGCGAATCAGCGAGAGAATCATGACGCACTGGAAAGACGACTTCTTTAAAGCAGCGATGAAGGTGATGCAAAACCCGACGGCCCAGAAAGTTGTCAGCAATGACAAATTCCAGAAGGCAGTCACGGGTGCGTTCAAAGCTTCGTTCGCGATCAAATCCGAACTCGAAGACAAGAAAGCCGATATCGCCCGCAAAATGAATTTGGCGACAAGCGACGATCTGCGAACGATGAAGCGCGAACTTGATCGACTTCAACGCCAGGTTGCGAAGCTTAAGAAAGAAAAAGAAGAAGGAAACGAGTGAAACGCGCCTGGTTGGTCTGGGGATTCCTGATCGCTTTGTGTTTGGCATCTCCAGCACCAGCGTCTGCACATCTTGCGACGTTTGGGAGCTGGGAAACGACCGAAGAATACCTCAAAGTGCTTTTCCCAGATGCAACCCGGTTTTTGGTCAAAGAAGTCA
>JBFFMO010001324.1:0-1513 GCA_041554035.1 Allomicrovenator sp.
TCATCGGCGAAGAAGACCTCCGTAGGCATCAGGAAGTGACCCCACGTCTCCCTATTTGGATGTCGTTCAACGCCCCCGATTTCATCCCCGAAATCGAAAATGAGACAAGTGCCGAGTCCATGATTTTCTCGCAGATTCATCAGGTCGTGCAGTAGTAGGTCATCAAGGGGGTGACCGGCAAGAACCTCCCAAATGTCCGCCGTCGAGACATGCGAATCATTGAGCCTACTCGTGAACTCACTCAACATTCTCGACGGTTCCATCGGTTCGACCTGAAACCACGTTGGTCCCATGGCGTATTGCGCAAGTATCCAAACGGCCAAATTTGCTCGGCTCGCTTGAGCCACGGCATCTTCGCGCGTGCGCCAGATCGAAAACGCCGTGCGAACTTCATCATTGTCGCTAACGAGCCCGTCAGCCACGTCACCGCCGGAGAAGTATTCCATCATCGGCTCGTCTTGCTCGTGGAGGGGACCTGTTGCCCAGAGCAAAATGTTCTCTGCGTCGAACATCGTTTTTTCCCACAAGACCGATTTCTGAACAGAACTCCATTTCGTCTTCATGTCGATCATCCCCTGTAAAAAGTAGCGTGCCGTGAAATCTAGCTTGAAAAGCCAATGGTGCCAAGGAGTCTTCAAGCGACAGGGACACCTGATCAACCTCGCCTCGAGTCGTCAAATGTCGCTACTCAGAGCCGATGCGTTCGAAGTCTCGCGGTCCGCGAGCCTTTTGGCTCGCATGTGTTTGAATATTCGCATGGTCCTGCGGACCCATCCCATAGGCTAGGGCCTGCGCACCAATCGCAGGGATCGCATGCAGGCCATAGGGCCTGCGCACCAATCGCAGAATCGCAGAATCACCGAAATCGCAAATAGGGTTCCCGAATTTCTCGCGCCGAGTCAAATAGACAGCCTCATTGGACCTGCGAACCAATCACCGCCAACTGCTGACCGCCAACTGCTCACTGCTCACTGCCAACCGCTCACTGAAAAGGTGGTTTGATTTCGGAAACGCTCGACAGGTATTCGGGAACCGGGAAACCTTGTTTGGCGCGGAAAGCCGGGTCCCAGAGCTGGCTTTGGTAGCGGCTTCCGTGGTCACAAAGAATCGTCACGATCGTGTGGCCGGGGCCCATGTCCTTGGCCAAGCGCACGGCGCCCGCGATGTTGATGCCTGCGGATCCCCCAAGGACGATGCCTTCATCGGCGGCGAGCTCATCAAGGAGGGCCACGGCCTCGGCGTCGGGAATTCTGTAGGCTTTATCGACTGGGGTGCCCGCGACGTTATCAGTGACCCGGCCTTGGCCGATGCCCTGCGTGATCGAGCCGCCCTCGACGTCCAATTCGAGTTCGCCGCGCGTAAAATAGGCGAACATTTTTGCGCCAAAAGGATCAGCGAGCGCGACGGTGATTTTCGGGTTTTTAGATTTTAAATAAATTGCGGTTCCAGACAGGGTTCCGCCTGTGCCAATCGACGCCACAAATCCATCGATATTGCCATCGGTTTGGCGCCA
>JBFFMO010001325.1:0-1510 GCA_041554035.1 Allomicrovenator sp.
GGATTCGGCGCCGTTCGCGCTTTCAGATTTCGGCTTTGCGGCGCTGCCTGCCTGTGTTGAGGAAGGTGCATGAATTGTCCTGAGTGCAAAGGTGAGGTTCCAAAAGGCGGCAGATTTTGCTCGTTTTGTGGCACCCCTTTGCGCATTTGTCCGGGGTGTGAAGCCGTTTGGAAACACGACGCCACGTTTTGTGGTTCATGCGGGCACACGCTTGGGAAGAAGATCGAAGACGACACAGACCCAATCACAGCAGTCGGCATCAGGCTCGATATCGTTGACGAAATTGTCGATGAGGTCGATGCCGCGGGATTACCGCCTGAAGCGGTTGGTTTTTTGTACGAACCCAGCCAACCCGATCGCAGATATAATATGTGCATCGGCGAGCTGACGGTTGGGGCCGGTGACAAAAACGATGTGGTGATGGCGCGCCCGGCTGTGTCTTGGAATCACGCGTTGTTGTTGGTTCGCGCCGACCGAGTCCGTCTTCAGGACTCGGCGAGTACGAACGGCACCTATGTGAATGAAGTGCGTATTTTTCGTCCCCAAGAGGTCACTCATGGGGATGTTATCAAATTTGGAAACGTCGAAATGAAGGTCTGGTTAAGACCGAATATTCGAGAGTGAGGCTCGTCAATGGAAGCAGCAAGTACAGAATGGCAAGGCAAGCAGGTCGAGGCCGCACGGGCGTTGACTCAGCAGGGCTCGCAAGCGCTCCGGCAGAACCAGATCCCGGCCGCAGAAGGCGCGTTGACTGAAGCGGCGATCATTTTGGATATGGTCGAGAACTTTGATGTCGAAGCGACCAAAATTCGGGCCCAGATTTTTAATGAAGTTGGCTTCATTCGTCAGCGTCAGAATAAGCTCGATGAGGCGCAATCGCTTCACGAACGCGCTGTGACGATGTGCGATGAGTTGATCGAGAATGGTGTCGAGTTCCGCGGAAACGCAGCCGCGACGTGCATCAACCTTGCGGGAATCCTTGCTCAGAAGGGGGATTTTGCGCGGGGCCAAGAGATCAACCAGCGCGCGACCGACCTGGCTGAAGCTTTGTTGGCAGAAGGTGGCAACATGGCACAGGCAGCCAATCTGGCCTTTGGTGCCAATCAGAACTTGGCCGTGATCGCGGGTCGTGCAGGGGATTTCGAAACCGCCAATAAGGCGATGAATCGAGCCCTTGAGGTCGTTGCGGATCTGCCCGAAGACGGCAAGAAACAGATTTCGGTGCAGGTCGCGCAAGGCGCGCAGCAACTCAGCGTGATGTTGTTCCAGCAAGAACGTCATGAGGACGCGCTGAAATGGGGCAAGGTCGCCGAGTCACAATCGGAATTTGCCTACGAGGCGGGCGGCGAATCGATTTTGCCTGTGTACGTCACGAGCCAGATCAACCTGATTTCGTTTTTCGAGGCCGTGGGACAGTACGCTCAGGCAGAAAACTCGCTGTTCAAGGCGTTGGAAGTCGTGGGTGAACATCCTCAAATCCTGGAGCGCGGCGTCGCGTTTTACGATGAGA
>JBFFMO010001326.1:0-1510 GCA_041554035.1 Allomicrovenator sp.
GAAGAGGTGCTGAAGCGCAAAACTGAGAGTCTCGAACAGGGACTCAAAGAAAACCAGAAACTCAATCTTTCACTTCAAGGCTCTCAGCACTTCCTGAACTCGGTGGTCGACACCATTCCGGCAAAAATCTGTATCTTGGATGAAAACGGTGTCGTCATTAAAATCAACCACGAGTGGCAGCGGCAAGCACACCCTGGTGAGCTTTCGCCTGAAATAGGGGTCGTGCTCGAGGACTTCTACCGCGACCTACTTGTCGCTGTGAATGCACCAGAAGACTTACCCAACGGGGTGAGCGCGGTTGTTAGACGTGAAACCGACGGATACTCCGAACACACCAAAGTTCTTGAGCGATATTACCAAACTTATGTCGCCCCCATTCCGGATTCTTTTCACACGCTGGTCCAGCACCACGACATCACAGAATTGATCAACACCCAACTCGCGCTCGATGACGAAAAGCACCAGAATCAGCTGCTTTCGCTGGTCGCGCGCCACACGGGGAGTGGAATTCTCATCATGGATTTCGCCGGCAACGTCGAGTGGAATAATCGCGCCTATGAGAGCCTCATCGGCTTCAGTTCAGACGGCATGGACGGCTTCGAACTCGTGAGCAGACTCGTGAAAGACCCTGCTCAGATAGAACATCTCCAGAACACTCTACGCCACCAAAACGAATTTCACGCCGATATCGCCATTCAGGCGGCGGATGGTTCCCCTCGATACATGGACGTAGAATTTCGCAAAACCGACGCCGTTTATGGTGAGCACAAACTGATTCTGGTCGCCACGGACATTACGGAGCGCGTGTTGGCCAAACAGGCGTTGGCCCAAGAGCGCGAAATCTTCGAAAATGTTATCGCGAACGTACCTCATGGCGTCTATTGGAAGAATCGACAGGGACAATACTTAGGCTGTAATGATGCGTTCGCGGATCAGCTAAATTTACCCAATCGTTCAAGCCTGATTGGCATGACCGACGACGATTTGAACCTCACGCTGAGTCTATTCAAGGCACAGGCCGAATATGAAAATATCGTCATCACCCTTGGTATCGCTGCGCTGGGAATCGAAGAAAAGTGTGTAATCCAAGGAAAGACGGCCCATCTGCTGACCAGTCGTGTGCCGCTGCGCGATGAAAACGGCGAGATCTCCGGCGTCGTTGGCGTCTTCGCCGACATCACCTCCGTCAAGATCATGGAAGACCAGCTTAACCAGGCCAGACGACTCGAAGCGATCGGACAATTATCCGCGGGCATTGCACACGAAATCAACACTCCGATGCAGTATATCGGCGACAATATTCAGTTTCTGGAACGTGCCACCGAACTCCTGATCCAAATCGGTAGTGAAGTCGAAAAGCTGTCACACTCCCATGAGGACGAAGACCTGCGCGAGATGTTTGCAAATTGGCTGCGAGTGGCCCGTTTTGTTCAGCTTAAATCACGCGTTCCGACCGCGATCACAAGCGCCAGAGAAGGTGTTGTGGTCGTGAGTCAAATCGTGCAGGCAA
>JBFFMO010001327.1:0-1506 GCA_041554035.1 Allomicrovenator sp.
AATATGGTCGACGCTGATGTCTTTTGAGTTTTCCAGATCGGCAATCGTTCGCGCGACCTTCAAGATCCGCTCATGGGCTCGACCACTGAGTCCGAGCTTGTCCACCACTCTCCGCATCCACTGATGTCCCTTTTCATCGAGTTCGCACCATCTGCGTACGTCTTTCGCGTTCATCACAGCGTTGGGCCGGTCCTCCCCGAATCTGTCTTTCTGCACGTTTCTTGCGCTCCGGACGCGCTCGGCGATCTGGGCCGAGGTCTGCCCATTGGGGTCACGCAGGGTGTCGTAAGGAAGGAGCGGGATTTCGATATGCATGTCGATCCTGTCGAGCATCGGGCCTGAGATTCGGCTTCGGTAGCTGCGGACTTTTTCGGCGCTGCAGGTGCATCGCCTGACGCGGGTGTTGCCAAAATATCCACATGGGCAGGGGTTCATCGCAGCCACCAACATGACGTTTGCCGGGTATTGCACGCTGACCAGAGAGCGCGTGACGGTAACGTGTCCGTCTTCGAGCGGTTGGCGCAACGCCTCGAGGGTCGAGCGTCGAAACTCGGGAAATTCGTCTAGGAAGAGCACCCCGTTATGCGCGAGGCTGATTTCTCCGGGACGGGGAATGCCCGTTCCGCCGCCGATCAGACCGACGTCGGAAATCGTGTGATGGGGCGCACGAAACGGCCGCTCAGTCACCAGACCGTCCCGCAACATACCGGTCACACTGAAAAGCTTGGTCGTCTGGATGGCCTCCTCGAATCCCATCGGTGGCAAAATGGTAGGAAGCCTTCTGGCGAGCATCGACTTGCCAGAACCGGGTGGTCCGACGAGCAGGATATTATGTCCGCCAGCCGCTGCGATTTCGAGCGCGCGCTTGGCGTGGCCATGGCCAGCGACATCCGCGAAATCCACGGCGTTGGCATCCGAATTCGAAACGACCTCGGCCACGGTGGGCAGGACTTCGAGTTGCCCGTTGAGGAAACGAACCACTTCACCAAGGGTGCTCATGCCGTAGACCTCGATGCCGGGCACAAGTGAGGCTTCGGCCGCATTGGGCATGGGTAAGATAATGGCGCGGAATCCGCGCTCCATGGCCATGGTCGTGATGGGAAGCACGCCGCGAATCGGTCGCAGTTCTCCGGTCAGGGAGAGTTCCCCCGAAAACACAATGTCCGTGAGTTCAAGGTCGTGTTTGCATCCGAGCTTGGCCTCCGGAACATAACGAAGAGCCGCGAGTGCGCCCATGGCGATGGGCAAATCGAAGCCCGTTCCGTCCTTGCGAACGTCGGCCGGGGCCAGATTGACTGTGAGTTTTTCTCGCGGGAATTCAAACCCCGCGTTTTCGACCGCTGAAGGCACGCGAAGGCGACTTTCGCGCACTGCGCCGTCGGGCAACCCCACAATATGAAAGACCTGCATCCCCGCCGCTAAGTCGACCTCGACGTCGACAGGATAAGCATCGATTCCCAGAACTGCGCCACTGTGTACGGTCACCAACATAATAAACCTCCTGGT
>JBFFMO010001328.1:0-1504 GCA_041554035.1 Allomicrovenator sp.
AAGAAGCGGTCTCTCTCTTTCCACTGCTTGTGCTGCAAGCGTTTCGGCCACTTTCCGTCTCGCCTGTCGACCAAACGGTCGGTAAATCCCTGAAAATGGACACCGAGGAAAAACGCCGATGGGTGCTCGGTCTGGCATGTACGCTGATGGCACAGGGCAATCAGCGCGACGTCCTTCGCGGATTGGTACCGGTGCTCGAAGGTGGCACCTGCAATTTGCCGCATGAAGGACGATTGGTTTTTTCCAAGATCGAGCCCTGGGCCGAGATTTGCCCCGAAGTCCCCAATATTCCTGCGGATCAGGCCATCGAGCCTGCGCTTTGCGGACTCTTCACTCGAAGCATGGTGATTTCTGCCGTGCAATCCGCGAAGTCTCTGGTCAAAGCCGCCACACGCGCGAAATTTCTTCAGGATTCCGCCATGGAGATGGATGACGGTGGCCGCGGAAAGGCGGCGTCCCTCAAGGCGCGAAACGCCTTCGACCCCAGCAACATCAAGATTCTCGATTTTGTGAGCCCGAATGGCAGAAACGGCGTGGCCGGCGGTCCCTGCCAACGCAGGACGATGGACACCCGAAATCGGCTTGAACGTCTGAAGAACGGGGAAGACATGTTCAAGATGGAAACCACCTACGATTGTGACTCGAAATGGTCGGCAGGCTACACCGTTGCCGATCTGCGCCGCGACCGGTTCAAGAGCTTCAAATCCGCGCTTCGAGAAAAAGGTGTGGATGCCGGTGACACCAGCAAGCTTGAAAAGTCTAAAGGGTCCAGCGCGATCAAAGCCGCTCGCGCAAAAATGAAGGCCCTTCGAGATTCGAAATTCAAGTGAGGTCCTTTCATCCCGGCATGTGACATCGTGTCGCAGATGATCTTCGTCTGGCCCGCTAATGGGCCACAAACCAGCACTGGTACGATGCTTGCTCCTTAGTACAGGGAAACGCCCTTATGACATCTTTGGATAATTCCATGAATGAAAACCAAACACATCGTGTGAGAACACTCGCGAAGTGGACCGTGTACGGTGTGCTCCACACTTTTGCTGTGGGCGTCTTCGCCTTCGGCTTGGCCTATGTGTTGGCACCCTCGGCATACGCTTGGAAATGCTTTCAGTCGGCCGTAGCGGTCGGTGAGATCCGCGACCTCAGCCTCACGGCAGGCTTGCTGCATCTGGGACTGGCGACCTGCCTCTGGGCCATGACCTTCATCGTGATTCAACTCGTTAAGATGCGGGTGACTCAACGAAAACTTGGGGTCGTCAAATTGACCAGAGGCTCGGTGATGACCGAGACGATTGTGATTCTACCCGTGTGGATGCTTCTGGTTTTCGGACTGCTGCAGCTCGCCGTTAATAATGTGGGCGGAATCTTGGCCAACGTGGCTGTGTACGAGGCCGCTCGAACGGCTTGGGTCTGGAAGGGCGAAGCCGGAAATCGAGCAGGCGTCACTGACGCCATCGTCGCCGACCGCGCACGTATCGCCGCGGCCATGGTGATGACCCCGGTC
>JBFFMO010001329.1:0-1503 GCA_041554035.1 Allomicrovenator sp.
GCTGAGCTTCATCAGTGGCTCTGCCATCACCGGGGCAGCCCTCGACTCAACAAGGCTCAGGTTTGGGCGGCGTTACGGCGGACTCCTGATGCTCGAATCCGGGCTCTTGGTGATCTCTGCGATGAGTTTTGAAGACCATCTGGTCCAAGGACTCTTGCTCGCCGCTTTGGCCAGCGGGATTCAGAACGCATTGGCGACCCAATACTCTCAGGCCATTGTCCGAACCACCCATGTGACCGGCATTGTCACCGACCTTGGTATTGCTTTGGGCAAATGGGTCGCACGACGTGGCGTCGATTGGTGGCGAGTCCAAATCTACTGCGGAATCCTGACCGGATTTGTAAGTGGGGGCATGATTGGCGCGTTGGCGTGGGAGAAGCTGGGCGCGCGTGCTCTGATGATACCCGCCGCCGTTCTGGCGTTGATGGGTGTCGTGTACTGGACGGTCCGAGACCGATTCCGGGCGATTCCTTAGCTTCTTAACCTGGGCAGATGCTTCGCCCGGCGACCACGCCCTATCCCTTGAAGTCGGCCTTTTTGAAGCGATGGGGCAACAAATCGTCCAGCGAGACAAACTCGTACCGACCCGAAGTGGTCGCCATCAACACCGGCAAGTCTTCACAGAATTCCGCAAGGACTTGCCGACAAATGCCGCAAGGAGCCACCGGCGAGTCTGCTTGTGTGAGCACACAAATGGCCGTGAACGTCTTTTTCCCAGACGCGACCGCTGTCCCGATGGCGGTTCGTTCGGCGCAAATCGTTGCCCCATAGGTCGCGTTTTCGACGTTGCAGCCGACGATGATTTCGCCGTCGTCAGTCAGCAGGGCTGCGCCGACATGGAAATCAGAGTAAGGCGCATATGCAAGGTCTCGAACCTTATTGGCCGCGTCCAAGAGTTCCTGCCATTTGGCGGCCGAAATACCGCGATATTCTTTCATTTTGCACCCAGAAGCTCGACGACTTTGCGTACCAGCGACGAGAACGTCTCACGCACCAAATCGGCGGTTGCTTTGACCTCTTCATGGTCAAGTTTATGCTTTGAAATGCCGGCTGCCAGGTTGGAAATACACGAGATTCCGCCCACCTTCATGCCCATATGATTGGCGACGATCGTCTCGGGGACGGTCGACATACCCACGGCATCGGCGCCCAGGGTCGCGAACGAACGAATCTCAGCAGGCGTTTCGTACGAAGGGCCGGGTACGCCAATATAGACGCCGGCCTTGATCGGCAGGTTCAGTTCACGAGCCGCTTTCACAATCAAGCCGCGCATGTCGGCGTTGTAGGCATCGCTCATGTCCGGGAAACGCGCACCAAATCGGGCGTCATTTTCACCACGCAGAGGGTTATAGCCCATCAGATTGATATGGTCGGTGATCATCATCAGGTCGCCGGGCATGAAATCTGAGTTGATGCCGCCGGCCGCGTTGGTGATGAGGATATTCTTGATGCCCCAGAGGCCAAACACGCGAACCGGGAACGTCACTTCTTCAGCCGTCCAGC
>JBFFMO010001330.1:0-1502 GCA_041554035.1 Allomicrovenator sp.
AGAGTTAAACAAGCCCCACACGAACATGTATGGGGCTTTTTTTTTGAGTTCGCCAGCCTACCGCCCAACCGGCCTCAGATTCCCAACAGCCCGAACTCAGCCGTTCGCTGAGTCTCTACCATGATCCGGGGTCATTGGGGGGCACGGTAAACGACTCGACGGTCAAAAAACTTGGATCTCCGGTCGCGTGTAGTTCGGATATGCGCGGAAGCCTGTAAACAGGCTCTCCGTGGCGCAGATGCTGTCGTCAAACACCATCGAAAACGACACATTCACGGGAAACGGGTTTTCGGAATTGCCGTGATAGACGACGCCATGCCCTCTCAGGCGAGGGCGACCCAAATACTGCAGCGCGTCGGTCTCCAAGAAACCTCCGTTCGAAAACCAACCGACATCAAACTGTGACTCACCCCGCAGATCCGCAGTGAAATCCGCGTCGAGACCTTCACGCATTGTCGCGGTTTTCCAAAATCCTGGAGCAAAACTAAGGATATAGCGGGGGTCGGTTAGAATTTGCGTCAGCGAAGTGCCCATCGACATTGTGACGATAGGGGCCACAGATTCGCCATCCTCGACAAAGTTCCCAATGCTAAAGTCAGTCAACACCATTCCAAATTCGCGGCTGTGGGCGCCCTGAATTGATGTGACATTGAAGTAGCAAGTGCAGGCACCGTATGTGAATTTGGTGGTATCCGAGAACTCACCGACCGACACTGTCGCCTCCACCAGGCCCGAGCCCTCAGCAGGGGCCGTGTACTTCACGCCAGTCAACGTTCCTTCTCCCACCAAAACAAGCGAGTGCGGCTCAGACGCAAGCGTGCCACTTGTCACCACTCTGAGCTCCAGACTCTCTCCGTTTGGGACGCAGACTCCTTTGGGAGTGATCGAGACATCACCGACTCGAACGATGATGAACTTCGTTCGGTCAGGGGGATCCATCGACGGGGTCCTAAGCCCACTTTCAGAACGCGACGATACTTCGATGATGTAGGGAAACGACGAAGCGTCTAAGGGAGCGACGTGCTTGACGGTTCCCTCGTCAACGCTTGTCTGAACCACACTGAATCCACGCAAGGTGCCAGCCCCCGCATTCCAATCAAGGCTTGCATCAACCGCGTTTCGCACCTTGTAATTGATGTCGAATTCTTCCCCTGGCTCCAAGAAAATTAACTCTGGAACATCGATATCGATCTTATCGACGCCCATGAACACGAGCTTCTCTTCAAGCTCCCTCAACGGAAACTCTTCAATTTTTGGAACGAATGTCACCGCGTCTTCACCGACTTTCGTGAACTGATAAACGAGGTCACCCGATTGGTCGTCATATTGGCGCACCACGTTGGTGCGACTAACCATTCGGATCCATCGGGGATCATTGATGTCGATATCTTTCCACTCAAAAGGCCCAGCCTGCGGGCCGACCCCATCCTTATCGTTCATTGCTGACACCTCGCCAGCGAAGAAGCCAACCGCGTTAGAAGTGACGCCTACCGCAACATCAA
>JBFFMO010001331.1:0-1492 GCA_041554035.1 Allomicrovenator sp.
CTTTGCCGACCCGAATGCCGATGAACAGTTCACCTGGTCACCGCCCGTCGAGACCGAACCTCCGATGATTTGTCGCGGAGAGTTCACTCTGGTGGTCGAGGCCGCTGACCTTGGTGGTCGCATCAGCACGAAGACTTTGACGGTCTCCCCTTGAAATGAAAGTGAAGCGATCGAAGGTTCTTCGTTCGCATCCGCTCCAGAGAGGCTTATGGCACACGAATTCGACTTTCAGCGTTACGTCGACAAGAAGAAAAACCCAGGTGGGGGACATCCCGAACGAGGCGGTTTTGGCGACTACGCTTTTTCGGGCGATTTGCGCGTTCTGAGGCAGCTTGAGCGCCTCGTTCCTGTGCGTATGGTGGTCGAAGCCACCGTGCGGCTCTGGAAGTCGTTTCAAAAGAACGAGTTGCTTGGCACTTCCGTGAAATTGAGTCGGCGACAATTCCCACATCTGCATGACTTGGTCGTGGAGTGTTCGGAGACCCTCGATATCCCGGTGCCCACGATCTACGTTTCGCAAAGCCCCGTGATCAACGCCGGGACCTATGGCACCAATCAAGAGTCCTTCATCGTCATGACCAGCGCGATCGTCGACAAGATGACCGATGAAGAACTCAAATTTGTGATCGGCCATGAATGCGGTCATATCCAAAACAGCCATGTCGTTTACCATACCGCAGCGCGCTTCATGTCGACCGGCGTGGGTGTCTACCTGAAATACGCCAGCCTACCGGCATCCATTGCGCTTAACGCGTGGGCGCGTCGTGGTGAGATTACCTGCGATCGTGCGGGCTTGGTCTGCGTTCGGGACCTCGATGTGGCGACCAAGGCGATGCTTAAGCTCGCCCTTGGGGAAAGTCTGTCCGAGACCGTCGACATGGACGAATACATGAAGCAACTCGAAGACCTGAAACAAGGGGTCGGACGCTTCCAGGAGCTGATGAGCACCCATCCTTATCTGCCCAAACGGGTCGAAGCGATGAGGCTTTTCGCGAAAAGCTCTTATTATAAAGCACTTATTGGCGAAAAAGGTGGCCGGCCGCTCGACGAAATCGATCGAGAGGTGGAGGACATCATTCAAGTGATATGAATTTGGGGAAACCCAGAACACATCTGCACGGCGCAGCTAGTAGAAAGAATCTGGCTCGGGTTTAACCTGTAGTCTAACGCCACTGGGATTGCGCATGACTGATAGGATAGGAATCCAAAAGTTTCAAACAACGATGCCTATACGCACCATAAGGTCGACTTTGAGCGATCTGTTCGGTGCGTCACTGGTGTGTCCGCGCACTGAAACAGAACGCCTATCCAACAAGGTCATGCTTAACAGTGGTCATGGACCCGCAGAAGCACGAGCAACCACAGTTTCAATGCGAACGCACGCGCCGTGCGGACCCTTTAAGGGGATGAGATGAGCGAAGACCAAGAACACGAAGAAACCGTCGCCGCACCTGGAACTCCGGTTGTAGACGAAGAGGCGGCTCCCGCTGCC
>JBFFMO010001332.1:0-1490 GCA_041554035.1 Allomicrovenator sp.
GGAAACACGAAACGGTGACCCCGTTTATGGCGCTTTGGTGCAATGGCGCCTCAAGGAGTCGGTGGGTGCTGCCGCAACAGATCCACAAGGCATGACGAGCTTTGATAACGTTCCATCTGCCGCCCAACTCATTGCAAAATACAAACGGTTCACCTCCCGCCCCGGGCGAAGTGCGGCAAACGTGACCCTGGTGGTGGATGCGGAGTCTTTGCGCCCCATGCTCCTGCGTGTGCTCGGAGTCACTCCGTTATCGATTCGCGTTTTGAGCGAAAAATCCGGCGAATGCGAAGTCAGCGGTGCCGGTAGAGATTGGAAAATCGAACAATGCGCTGGTGGTAAGGCGAGTGTGTTGATCGAGACCGACGATGGAACCTACGTCCACGAGGCGGTGCTTGGCGAAACCCAAGAGATCGAAGTGCCTCAACCCCGGCAAACGACCGTGGAATTCGAAGGGAATTGGCCACTTGAGCGTTCGCGCGTTTTTTTGGTGCAGAATAGCACTCGAAAGCCTGTCGACATTCAGAATGGAAGGATCACAATCACGTCCCGAGAAGCGGAGTTGCACTTCGTATTCAGCCTCGCCGACTCACAAAAGGACGTGATTATTAAGTCCGGTGGCGTTCAGCGGGTGGTTGTCGATCGTGTGCCAAGGCGTTCTTTCAGAGTGGTGGATGGTCGCGGTGCGCCTCTAACCGGGGCTTTTGTCGGAGTGATTCGTGATGGCTTGTTGCTGGAATCCACGACAAGTGCGGGGCTCTTGCCCCTGAATTTGGAAGTTCCTGGAGGCGCCTGGGTCGTTGCGGTCGACCCACGACGCGGCCAAGCGACCCTCAAGGACGGAGAAGATTTGATTGCGTTGAGCGAACCGGTGGGCACGGAACTCGGTGGAGTACCGTCCCTCAAAAACGTCGCTCGGAGAATGGAAGTGGTTTTCACCAAGGATGGAGACGGCCTTCGTATAGAAACCGTTGGCGCAGCCGCCAAAAAGAAAGGTGTTGAACGAGGCGCCTGGTTCGTGTTCGCCTACGCACCGTCCCACGAAATTGTTGTGATTTTGTGGCAAGGCGGAAAGCTCAAGACGTTTAAGTTCTGAAAAATTTAGGTGTGCCGTGAGAAATGTGTCGCTTGAAGCGCTCAAAGAAATCCCGTGGTGGGGAGCCTTCGAACTCTCCGTGGAAACGATCGGTCATTGGAGGCTCGCGGGGCTCATGCTTTGGATTGAAGCCAAACCCGGAGAATGGCGGATTCACCGCGTCCCGGGGACCGATCCGATGGATGAACACGCCTCTTACGAGATCGTTGAAGACTTTCCAATCTACGTCGATGCGACGCATGTCGCGGTTGGAAAGCGGTCTCACGCGATACGCGTGTTGCCGGCCCTTGCTGACCGGGACGTGGTGGCTCGCCCCGAAACGACCACGATCGTGGTGCGAGGCGACTCGATCGACTTTTTTGTAACCACTCCGATTTCGGCATCCATCGAGACTCCA
>JBFFMO010001333.1:0-1490 GCA_041554035.1 Allomicrovenator sp.
CAAGAATCCGACGCTGGCAGAAACGCCATTCCGCGTTCTGGGACAGGCCGAAGCCTGGCCTGAAACTCAGAAAATCGCCGGTTTGAGTGCGTTTGGTTTTGGCGGAAATAACGGCCATCTGGTCGTGACTGCAGCCGATGTGCCTGTCCCCACCATTGCTGCCGCGCCAAAAAATGCGGAACCCCTTGCTGTGGTCGGAATCGGCACGATCGTCGGTAATGCCAATAACGCCGCAGAATTCGCCGAATCCCTTGCCGGAAGACGGCCGTTTTCGGTGCGAAACGAACAAATCACCGTTCCCCTGGCCGGCCTTCGCTTCCCTCCGGCAGACCTCAGCGAAACCATCGGACAACAAGTGTTGGCGCTCGAAGCCACACGCGAAGCCGTCGGGAATCACAACTATTCGGGCACACGCACGGCGGTATTTTTGGGCATGGAACCCGACATCAACGTCTGCCGTTATGGCTTGCGTTGGCGCGTCCCATTGGTCAACAAAGACGCCGTCGTCCCCAAGCTGACCTCGGCCGGCGTCGTCGGAACGATGCCCAATATCCCGGCCAATCGACTGAATTCACAATTCGATTTTGGCGGGGCGAGCGTCACGGTTTCGGCCGGTGACCAATCGGGACTTTGTGCATTGAAGTTGGCCCTGAACGCGCTGGCTGCGGGCGAAATCGACGTCGCTGTCGTCGCGGCGGTCGACCTGTGCAACGACCCCGTCCAGGCCCGAGCCGCAGGACTTCCGATCGAACGACTCGGCGACGCTGCCGTGACCTTCGTCGTCAAGCGCCTAAGCGACGCTAAGCTCGCCGGCGACGATATCCTCGCCACGTTGACTCCGGCGGCCCAATCTGGCGCTGGCGTCGATTTCACGGCCCTTCTGGGCGAAAATATGGCCGCGCATGACCTGCGTGACCTTGCCGCTCTAGTTCTTTCGTCGCATGGCGACTTTATCGTCGGCGACACCTATCCCTTTAACGCACACGTACCCTCGGTCGTGACCCTTCAGCCGCGCCAGATGGCTGGCCCAACGGTCATTTTCAACACCCATGGCACTCCGCTCGAAGTCCAAAACATGACGACACATCAAAACCAACCATCAGCCTCGAACACACAGGTCATGCGCGCTGCGCCTTCACTTCCTGGTGTTGGAACGGTTGAACCGTCATTTCAGGCTCTCGTGGCCGCCAGCGGATTTCAGAATCAGGCACAGGCACAGGCACAGCCGACTCAGGCATTGACGCAGTCGGCTCCGGCCCAAATGCCAAGCTTTGCTCCGGCTTTGGCCACCAACGGCAACCCGACCCTCGCCGCAATGCAATCGACGCTTCAAGAAATCGGTCAAATGCAGCAGCAATTCCTGATGCAACAATCCGCTGTATTTGCCCAATTTGTGGCCGTGCAGCAGGCTGGCATGCAGATGCTGGGCAATGCGCCTCAGGGGTATCGGGTCTCGGGTGGTCAGGTCTCAGGAGGTCAGGTCTCGGGTG
>JBFFMO010001334.1:0-1490 GCA_041554035.1 Allomicrovenator sp.
AAACCATGTCCTGGCTTGGCATGGGCAAATTGCTCGCCGCGGGCTCTGGCGCAGAATATGGTTTAATTGCGTCGATTGTGTTGAGTCTTGGTGCCGGCGTGTACGAAGAAACCGTGTTTCGGCTGATTGGGATGGGTGGATTATTTGCGCTCGGAACCAAGGCATTCAACATGCCGGCGTGGATGAGCGCGGTGTCTGCGGTGATTCTTTCCAGTCTGGTTTTCAGCGGAATTCACTATATCGGATCGTTGGGGGATGCGTTCACGTTAGGAAGCTTCATGTTCCGGTTCTTTGCGGGCGTGATTTTGGCTGTTATCTTCTACTTGCGAGGGTTTGCTGTGGCAGTGTACACCCACGCGATCTACGACATCATCGTCATGGTGTTTCGTTAAGCTCCTAACGTGTGCAGCCATGATCCCCAATATCAGTGAAATCGTCATTATTCTGATTATCCTCGTCCTCGTATTTGGGATTGGGAAACTTGGTAATCTTGGCTCGACGGCCAAGCAGGTCAAAGCCAACTTCAAAAAGGGCCTTGCCGCTGGGGATCAGGAAGACCCGATAGACATCACGCCTCGTGCGGATGCAGAGAAAGTCAAAACCCAAGCCTCCAGTCCAAAACCTGGAACGCAAAATCCTGGCGTCGAAGACGCCGAAATCGAGGAACCTTCATGATGTCCACACTGGCCGATATCGGAATCATTGCTGCGAGCGGCTTAGAATGGACGCCAGTCACGTATTACGTGGTCGCGGCCATTGTGCAGTTCATCCTGATTATTGTCGGATTTCGTTTGATGGGCGTCGATCCGGAGCAAAACGGGGTGATTGGCTCGGTGATCGCTGCCGTGATCATCAACGTGGTTCAGTATTTCGTGCGCGACACCGGTGTGATTGGCGTGATGATTGTGGGCGCCACGACCTTTGGCATTTTGGCCGCTGTCACAAGCGGTGAGGTCATGAAGGCAGCGTTCATGACGACTCTGGTCATCGCGTCCTATGGGGCACTTGGGACGGTGATTTTCCCTCGTACGCCACTTGAGATGGACGATGTGAATGGGTTTACGCGCGTGGTGCTGACCGGAGGTCTTGAGGCCGAGCCGATCACGGAACGGCAGACCGACGAATTGTCTAAGCCTGCGGGCGAAGACGAATACGAAGAATAGAAGAGACCGATACTCACGGCTCAATTCTTAGAAATGCTCCGAGAACCATTTTTCGACCACGCGTTGTTCGCGTTGGCGAAGTTTCGCGGGTTGATCCGGGTGGTAAGCGGTTTCTAAGCCAGGAACGCGCTGGAGTTCTTCCCAAGCCATTTGTCGAACGCTGTCGTGCTGAGCATCCATGGCCCCGACCAACCAAACCTGACGCTTTTCGTACTGAGCCGTGGACCACCAATTTTTCCACTCGTACGGCGAGGACCAATTATGCAGCGTCAAGAGTTGTAGCGCTTGATGGACCGCACGGTTGGTGTGTTCTCGATGACGTCCCAA
>JBFFMO010001335.1:0-1486 GCA_041554035.1 Allomicrovenator sp.
ATTCCTCGGGGTGATTCAGAACCTCTTCTTCCACCATCGCCAATCGGCGCAAGTGGGTGGGGCGGCGTGATGGGTCGCCAAAGATGGCAGATCGCTTCAGCACTGAGGCAAGGTCTTCGTAGCGTTGATGACGCTCGTAGAGGTTTTCCAGTGCCAGCAGGGCGCGCTCGTCGGATTCGTTGGCAGCCAGCGCTTCTTCAAACGCCGTCATCGCGTCATCGTCGTCGCCAAGACGTTCCAGGATGCCCGCGACTCGAACAAAAATATCCGAAGCAGACACAGAATCAGCCGATGCTGCGGCTTTGCGCAGGACAGAAACGACGTCCCGCTCGCGATCACAGAGGTTTCCAAGGTCTTCGAGACGCTGTCGACGTTCCTCGTCGTCTGGCGTGATGCCAACCGCAGCGGCCGTGGCATCAAAAGCTTCGCTAAAACGCTCCTGATTCACGAGCAGTTCTGAAATCTCATCCAGAAGAACGACTTTTTCGAATTCGGACTCTTCAGCCGAAAGCTTGACGCGAAGAATCTCAGTGAGCCGCGCTTGGTTATTTTGTGCGCGTGCAACGGGCTCCGCGATGGCCAACAACTCCAGACGTTGGACGAGGTCGTCCTCGCGTCCGGCCAGGCGCTCGTCAAACGAATCGATCAATCCTAAGACTTCGGGGTCGTGTGGGTTTTCGGACAACACCAATTGCAGGGTTTCAATCGCGCCCGTCACGTCGTCCAGGTGCTCAAATCGTGTGCGAGCCAACTCAAGATTGAGGGATTTACGCAGTTCGGGATCGGCACACATTTCGCCCTGTGAACTCAGGAGTTCACCGAGTTCAATAAATCGGCCTTCGCTGGCCAATAAGCGGCGCAATGATGCCACGGCCTCACGGCTCTCGGAGTCAGCAATTAGCAATTTCTGAAGAATATCAATGGTTTTGGCCGAGTCGGCAAGCACTTCATCGCTGATGCGCGCTGCTTCCCCAAGCGTCATGGCACGCGCATTGGGCTCTTCAAGAAGATCGGCTTTTGAGACCAAGATTCTAACAAGATCCTCGTGCCGTCCAAGCTGCCGATAAAGACGTTCCAGAGCCTCGACATGGGCCGATTCCATCGGATCGTACTCATAGAGCAGTTCCCAAGCCGTAAGGGCCTCGGCCTTCATGTTCAGCTGATACTCTCGGATCGCGGCCAGATGGCGCAACATGTCAAAACGCGTGGCGCTTGCCTTGGTGTCGGTGGGAGCGAATTTGGAGAAGACTTTCTCGATGTCGCCCCAGCGATTGAGCTTGGCCCCGAGTTGTTCAAGTCGAAGCCAAACCTCAGAACGTTCAACGTCAAGCTCGACCTGTCGACACGCGCGATCAAACGCGGTCGGGATATTTTCGAGCTTGATGTAGAGCGGGATCAACTCGTCCAGAATTTCCTGTTCTTCAAAACGATCATCGGTGACCGCTCGACGCGCCTCTAGAGCCTGAACGAGTTCGTCCAAACGGCC
>JBFFMO010001336.1:0-1485 GCA_041554035.1 Allomicrovenator sp.
GCTAAGTCGGTTTTCGAACACTGTAAAAGGCGCCTAATAGGCGCCTTTTTTTTGTTCGGTTTTCAGGAATCAGGGATCCGGGATCAGGTTTTCAGGAATCAGGTTTTCAGGTTTCAGGAATCAGGTTTCGGGTTTCAGGTTTCGGGTTTCGGGTTTCGGGTTTCGGCTGACCGCTCACCGCTCACCGCTCACCGCTCACCGCTCACCGCTCACCGCTGACCGCTGACGGCTCACCGCCAGCCGCTCACCGCCAGGCCGTTCAACGCAGAAAAATAAATACGATCTATTTTCTAAAGGATCCTCAGACGGATCCGATGACTTTTGTGTTCAGACAGCGAAACAAAAAAATCTTAGAAAATCCCAGGAGCTCCCATGATCGGCGTAAATACAAACACCACAAGCTTGATGGCCCAACGACACCTCAACAGCACGAACAAGTCGTTGCAGGGCAATATCGCAAAACTCTCGAGCGGTTTCCGAATCAACAGCGCAGCTGACGATGCTGCCGGTCTGGCCGTCTCGGAAGAGATGAAATCAGACATTCGAAGCCTCGGACAGGCTTCGCGAAACGCCAACGATGCTGTGTCGATGGTGCAGACCGCGGAAGGCTCACTTGGCCAGGTGCACGACATCCTCGGCCGTATGCGTGAGCTCTCGGTCCAGGCGAACAGCGACGGTATCAACGACGAACAGCGCGCTCACGTGAATACGGAGTTTCAGGCGCTTTCCGCAGAAATCGGCGACATCGCATCACAATCCAAATTCAACGGCACGTCGTTGCTCGATGGCAGCTTGAGCGCGGACTTCCAAGTCGGAATCGAATCGACCGACACTCTGAATATTGCCGTGAGCCAATCGTTTGCCGTGGCCGACCTTCAGGATGCCGGAGCCACGACCAATCTTGGGGCAGTGGACCTCACCACCACGGCCAATGCGGCCACGGCCATGGGTGTTCTGGACAACGCCATCAGCGTAGTTTCGGAGACCCGGGCTGGCCTGGGTGCTTCACAAAATCGCCTCGAGTCGAAAATCGAAAATCTTTCGGTGTCGAAAGAAAACCTGGAAGGCGCCAACAGCCGCATCCGTGACGTCGATGTCGCCAGCGAAATGGCTTCGATGACCAAGAACCAGATCTTGATGCAAGCCGGCTCCTCGATGCTGGCCCAGGCCAACTCGTTGCCACAGACCGCACTTTCCTTGCTCGGCTAATTGAACTCAAAAAGAAGTTAAAAAGGCGCCCAATCTGGGCGCCTTTTTTCGTTCTTGAATTCCATTGGGATGTCGCAGAAAGCCTCATGAAATATGGTCGTACGAACGATTTGAAAATTCTTTCTAAAGGTATTTTGAAGCGATCCGATGATCATTTTGACAGCAACGTGAAA
The DNA here is from genome assembly GCA_041554035.1 of Allomicrovenator sp. Classification (GTDB taxonomy): domain Bacteria; phylum Myxococcota_A; class Bradymonadia; order Bradymonadales; family Bradymonadaceae; genus JBFFMO01. Next base: position 1,383 of record JBFFMO010001336.1, read on the forward strand.
CGCACGAGACGGGTTAATGAAACCCAAGAGGAGTTCATATGATTGGCGTAAATACAAACACCACAAGCTTGATGGCCCAGCGACACCTCAACAGCACGAACAA
>JBFFMO010001337.1:0-1484 GCA_041554035.1 Allomicrovenator sp.
AGGGCGTTAGAGGCGATTGTCGAAGTTTGGAGAAGATCAGCCAATTTCCAACGAGGGTTTCCTCAGAATCGCGCTCATTTGACCTTCTAGACCCGCTAGAACCGACAAAGTCGAGTGAAACCGACAGCCTCATCCTGCCCGTGATTGGTACCCGTGCATCCTGCCCGCCCGTGTGGTTGGTCCGCGAGCCTTATGGCTCGCATATATCTGAATAATAACATGGTAATGCGGACCAATCGCATGCAGGCCATAGGGCCTGCGCACCAAACGCAGAATCACAGAAATTGCAGAAATACCGAACTCGGTTCCCAACAGTTCTCGTATCAAGTCTATTAGATAGCCTCATACTGCCGCCAAAAAGGGTGTCTTGGGTTTTGTGACGAATCGCGGGCTGAGGTATGACATCAGAATAGAACTTGTACGCGTCAGTTCGCCCGTTCATGTCGAGCCGGTAAGTGAGTTGACGCTAATGCTTGAGTCGAGTCGAAAGGAGCCCTGAATGGTACGCGAGAGCCTGATACACCGAAAAACCTCCGAGACCGATATTCGCGTGAAGCTCACGCTTGGTGCGGGCAAATCCCATGTCTCGACCGGTATTGGGTTTTTGGATCATATGCTCGACGCCTTTGCCAAACATGGGCGATTTGCACTGGAGCTCACCTGTGATGGCGACTTGCATATCGACGACCATCACACCGTCGAAGATTGTGCATTGGCTCTAGGGGCGGCGTTTGATGAAGCGCTGGGCGATCGTAAAGGTGTTCGTCGTTTTGCCCACGCCTATGCTCCACTTGATGAAGCCTTGGCCCGAGTTGTGATCGACCTGTCTGGTCGCCCATCACCGAATATCGATATGGGATTAAAACGCGAAATGTTGGGCGAATTATCCTGCGAAAATATCCCTCATTTTTTTGAGTCTTTTGCGATGGCGTGCCGCATGTCTTTGCATGTCGATGTCTTGAAGGGCACCAACGATCATCATCGTGCCGAAGCTGCCTTTAAGGCATTTGCGCTGGCGATGCGAGATGCCGTGGAAATTGTGTCCAATGAGATTCCGAGCACAAAAGGCGTTCTATGAAGGTGGCGATTGTCTCCACCGGAATCGCCAATATTGCCTCGGTTCAGGCGGCATTTAGGCGATTAAATGTGGATTCTTTTTTGACCGCGGATGCCGACGAAGTCCGTCATGCCGGCCACGTGATGCTGCCCGGTGTGGGCGCATTTGGACCAGGAATGGCCAAGCTGCGGGAACACGGGTTGGACGAAGCCCTGCAGGAACGTGCAGCCAACGACATGCCCTTGATGGCGATATGTCTAGGCTTGCAGCTTTTGGGTGTTTCTTCGGAAGAAACGCCAGGTGTGACTGGCCTAAAAATTCATTCATCGTCGGCCCATCGTTTTTCTGAAGAAGTTCGTGTTCCGCATTTTGGTTGGAACGAGGTCGTCCCCGATGAAGGCATGCGTTTTATCGAACGTGGTTTTGC
>JBFFMO010001338.1:0-1481 GCA_041554035.1 Allomicrovenator sp.
GGTAGTGGTGGAGGAAGCGGTGGCAGTGGTGCCCGCGGTGGCCATGGCGGCGGCGGATCTGGCGGTCTTTCGATTGCAGTATGGTGTGATGCTCCGACAGATGTTTCGCAAATGAATCGACTCCCCGGCGCCTTGGGATTACCTGGATTGAGTATGGGAAATAATGGTGCGATGGGGCAATCATTGGCAGAATTTGGCTGCAACTAAAGCTTCGCCACCACGTCGCGTTCAACCCTTCTGCAATTCGAATCATCGGAGGGCATGTTTGCGAACCAATTCCCAATCCCGCGAACCAATTCCCAACTCCGCGAACCGAATCGCAATGCGGGCAAGATGCCCGCGAACCGAATCACCACCGCTCACCGCTCACACTGCGCTTGCAAAACAAAAGCGGGTTGGTATTGTACCGGCCGCCATGCTGACGGGTGGAGGGAACTGGCCCTTTGAAACCCGACCAACCTGCCCTTTGGGAAAGGTGGTAACGCCAGCGGCAACGCCGACCATGGAGCCTCAAAAACTCCCGGCAAATGAACACTACTTTGCAGTGAGTGAGAGATGAGCAGAATTTACCCATTTACATCTGAATCCGTTTCGATGGGCCACCCGGACAAAGTTTCGGACCAAATCTCGGATGCCATCCTTGATGCGATGCTTAGGTTGGACCCAACCTCGCGTGTTGCGTGCGAAACCATGACTTCGACCGGAATGGTTGTGGTCAGCGGTGAAGTCACCACCAACGCGTATGTCGATATCCCCGCAGTGGTCCGCGAAGTCGTTCGCGACATCGGCTACACAAGCGCTGAGATGCGATTCGACGCTGCTTCATGCGCCGTCCTTGTGGCGCTCGATGCGCAAAGCCCCGACATCGCGCAGGGCGTTGATACCGGCGGCGCAGGCGACCAAGGCCTGATGTTCGGCTTTGCATGCAAAGAAACCGACACCTATATGCCTCTTCCGATTCACCTTTCGCATCGACTCGTCGAGCGACAGGCTGAAGTTCGTCGTGAAAACCTCATCGAAGGTCTTCGCCCCGACGCCAAGAGCCAGGTCACGGTCACCTATAAGGGCAACACACCTACGCATATCGACACCGTGGTTCTGAGCACTCAGCATGACCCATTGTGGACGAACAAGATGCCAGAGCTGCGCAACCTCGTGCGTGAGCATGTGTTGAAGCCTGTTTTGGGTGAGCACTGGCACGACGATATTAAAGTGCACATCAATCCAACCGGTGTTTTCGAAATCGGTGGACCGCACGGCGACTGTGGCCTCACCGGCCGAAAGATCATCGTCGACACCTACGGTGGACGTGGTCGTCACGGCGGCGGCGCGGTTTCGGGCAAGGATCCTACAAAAGTGGACCGCTCGGCTGCGTACATGGCGCGTTATATCGCCAAAAACATCGTGGCAGCCGACCTTGCAGAGGTTTGCGAAATCCAGCTCAGCTACGCCATTGGCGTGGCAGAGCCGACTTCGGTCTA
>JBFFMO010001339.1:0-1480 GCA_041554035.1 Allomicrovenator sp.
CCGCGGGCAAATATGTGTTCGAGCTGAACGGTGATAACGACGCCGACCTCTACGTCCGCGTCGGAAACGAGCCGACCCTGACCGAATACGATTGCCGCCCTTACAAATCAGGTTCCAAAGAGTCGTGTGCCGTCGAAATCAACGCACCAACGACCATCAACGTGATGGTTCAAGGCTGGAAGGCTTCGTCGTACACCCTTGATGGCAAACGCCAATAATCCGATGTTCGGAAAACTAAAGGCTTCCTTCGGGAAGCCTTTTTTGTTTCTTGCGTGGTATCCTCAACCATTGCTGGAGGTTCTGATGCGTTCATTGATTTTGGTTGCCTGTCTTCTTATCAGCGTGGATGCAAGCGCTGAGGTCGTTTGGTAAGGTGATTTCAAAAACGGTGACCTCTCGGATTGGAATTATCTGGTTAATCCGGTGATCGACGGAAAATCCTACACCAACGTCGTTCAGGACATCGTCTATGAGGGCGGCAACGCAGTTCGGATTGAGCTTCACGACGACGCCAAGTGGAGCAATGGGCTTCGCCGCGTAGAACTTCAACACGCGCCCGCAGATGCCCGCACAGCCGAAGGTGCCGAGACCTATTTTGCGTGGAGCATCTACCTGCCCGAAACGATCTCAACCAATCCGAGCCAACAAATTGGTTATTGGGAGAGCAAAAGTTCGTACCGGCAGATGATGGCGTTCACCCTTGCTGGTGACACGCTTTCGTTCACAACCCGTCAGCCCAATAACGTCGTTCAGTGGACGGGAACCGGAGTGGTGACGCCCGCCGAATGGCATCGCATCGCCATGCGCGTCAAATGGTCCAAAGACGAGGCCGTCGGCTCGGTCTCTGTCTGGTTTGACGGGGAACAGGTCGTCGATAACGCAAACGCCAAGACCTTGAACGACGACAACGCTCATTTCACCCAAATCGGGCTTTTGCGCGGTGACGCGGACTTCACGGATGTCCCCGTGATTTACCTCGACGACGCCGTCGAAGGTGACACCCTCGAGGACGTCAGACCGAGTCTAATCATCGACACGCCCGTTATGGAGCCCGAACCCACAGACATGGGCACCGACGCAGCAGCAGAAGATATGGGCACGAGCGAAGACATGGGTGTGGCGTCAGATGATGTTGGCACTACCGTGTCGGATCTTGGAACAGAAGCGGACCAAGGAACTTCACCAAACCAGATCGCGGCCAGTGGAGACGCCGGCTGCAGTCAATCTGGCGGCTCTTCCCCGCTGTCTGTTTTGCTCCTGGTCTTCGGACTACTTTTCGTTCGAAAACGCAGCCGATAGACGTTCCCAAGCCGATTTGATTGACCTGGCTTGTGAGTCTGTCATCAAGTCGGGGGCACCGACAGCCATCGCCGCGTTGCATGCTGCGTCACGTGCCATTGACCATGCCTTATCCAGACACTCGTCCCCGTCCTCATCAATGGTGAAGGCGGCGTCTCCTAGGACCTCGCGGGCACGATCC
>JBFFMO010001340.1:0-1479 GCA_041554035.1 Allomicrovenator sp.
GATCGATTGAACGAGCGACCCGTCGAATCCGTCGTCTTCGCTTATCCAGAGACTCCTCGACGGCTTTTGGGCGCAACGTCCGGGGACCCCGATTCGTGGGTGACCTTTGTATCGTCGGTGGGACTGCAAAACGGCTCAAGCGTGGCCACTTGGGAGGGATCGACGTTTGCTCCCGTGCTCTTCAGCACGCTCGGGTCGCGCTGGACGGGGGCGGGCTGGACACGAATCGTGCGATTGCAGCCCACCACAGATTTGATCGCGGGTGAAAATTACGAGGCCGGTCTCACCACTGCAATTCGAATCGATGGCAGCGAATTCAAAGCCGCGACGCATGTGTTCCAGGTGGAATGTAATCCTGCCGACTTGGTTCTTTGTCCGGCGCTGACTATTGAAGACCCGGTCATTTTGCCCGCTGAAGTGGTCCCAGATGCAGGGGTGGAGCCCGATGCGGGCGACATGGGTGATTCCACTCCGACGGACGTTGGCGTGGATTCTGGCTCGCCTGAGGCCGACATGGGGAGCTTGGACGCGGGGCAAGTCAGCGTCGTCCCCAACCAAACGGATGACGGGTGTTCGGCAGTGGGCGCGACCCCTTGGTGGGGCATGATGATGGTTGGGCTTTTTCTTCGGCGTCGCCGAAATCAATCCTAATGCCAGGCTGGAGCCTAACGGACCACGCGTAACTTCAGTGTCCGCTTGAGGGCTGATAATCTGAAACCTGATGCCCCGAAATAGTCGCAATGCCAGGCTGGAGCCTGGTGGACCAGTGGCAGCAGGCCATGGGGCCTGTGTGCCAATCACAGCGTCAAAGTCCGCCTGAGCCCTGATATCCCGATGCCCGAGATAGTCGCAGTGCCAGTCTGGAGTCTGGCGGACCAATCACAGCGCCAGCGTCCCCGAGGCCTGACAACCCGAAACCTGATGCCCTGAAATAGTCGCAATGCCAGCTTGGAGCCTGGCCGACCAAGCGCAACGTCCATGTCCTCCCGATACCTGATAACCCGAAACCCGATGCCCTAGAGGATTTTGCTGAGCGAGGTCAGGTCGCGAACCATATTCTTGTGGTGGGCTTCGTTGGTGCCGCCGCCGATTTCCAACAATTTGGCGTCGCGCCAGAGTCGTTCGACTTTGTATTCGGCTACGTATCCGTAACCACCCAAGACCTGAATGGCGCGGTCGGCCACGTTTTTGGCCATCGATGCGCAATAGAGTTTCACGCCGTCGGAGTCGATTCGGTTGCCGGCTGAATCCAGCGCCAAGTTCGCGGCCGTGTTGTAGACGTAGGTTCGGCCGGCCATGTATTCGGCGTACGACTCGGCGATATGGCGTTGAATCTGACCGAACTTATTCAGTGGCTTGCCAAACGATTGCCGTTCTTGGGCGTACGTGTTCATGATTTCGATGGAACGTCGAGCGATGCCAAGGCTCATGGCCGCCAAGGTTAGGCGCTCAAGCTCTAGGTTTCGCATCATCGAGCGC
>JBFFMO010001341.1:0-1474 GCA_041554035.1 Allomicrovenator sp.
ACTGGGTTTTGGGCGTGGCACGGTTGATTTCGTCGGCGAGGACGATATTTGCGAAAATCGGTCCGCGTTCGAAGCGGAACTCGCGCGCGCCGTCGGCGCTTTCAGCAAGAATCGTGGTTCCCAAGATGTCCGAAGGCATCAAATCGGGCGTGAATTGAAGCCGAGAAAACTTCAGACCCAACGTGTCCGACAAGGTCTTGACCAACATGGTCTTGCCCAAGCCTGGAACGCCTTCAAGCAACACGTTGCCACCCGCGAGCATGGCGATGATGACGCCCTCGATGATGTCGCGATGCCCTACGATCATTTTCCCGACTTCGTCGAGCACAACGTTGCAATCCTTCTGGAATGCAGCGACTTGCTCCTCAACCCGAGCGTCTTCACTCATAAATTACTCCCGCCGTCATTCCTGCGGCCTAATTAGCTGAAAATATCTTTTAATATAAAAACGATAACCTTTGGGGACGTTTTCTTTTTCCATCACTTCTTCGACCACGGTTTCGTAGTCAACGTAAACGTCCTTGTATTCGGTCGTGGCAAATCCCTCTTCACTGGCCGACTGAATGACTTCCGATCGCGTCGGACCGTCCCCCTTCTTGCCGTCGAGCTTCTCGTCGACACGTTTGGAGTCGAGCTTTTTCTCGTCTTCGAGTTCCCGACTTCCAGCGCCAAGCCCCTGAGAGTCGCCCTTACCTGCGCCACTGCCCTTTTTGTCGGTCTTCTTGTCGTCGCCCTTATTCGCGTCTGAGCCCGGCTTGCCGTCTTTGGGGTCGCCCTTTTCGCCGAGCTGACCGTCGGAACCTTCTTTGCCTTCTTTACCCTCTTCAGGCTTCTTGCCCTTGGCTTTGTCCAAGAACTCCTTCATCTGCTTGCCTTTTTCCTCATCCTGAGACTCGCTGCCCTTGGACTCTTCGCGCTTAACCCCTGACCGCTGCATGGCTTCGCGAAGCTCCTCGAGCTGCTTTTGAGCCGCTCCGCGGGCCTCGGACTTCTTCTGTTCCTTGCCCTCTTCTTCAAGGTCACGCGCCGCGTCCTTAGCCTTTTTTCCGGCTTCTTGCTGGAAGTCAGGCTTTTTTTCGGCGTTGGGGTCGTCGCTCTTTTTACTCTTCTGCTTTTTGTCCGCTGCCGCCTGCTTTGCATCTGCGGCCATCTCCTGGGTTTTTCGTTGAAGCGACTTGAGCTGCCGCGACACCAACTTGCCTTCATTGGCTTGTTTCTGTCGATTCAGGTCGGCCACCTTCTTTTTTACGTCGTTGAGCCGTTTCTTCTCGGAGTCGCTAAGTTTGTCCTGAGCAAACATCCTCTGGAGCTTGTCGGCGAGAGCCTGATTCTCCTCGATCAGCTTCTGAAGCTTGGGGTCGTTCGGATCGATAAGGTCGGCAAACTTCTCCATGATCTTGGCGAGGCGCTCCAAGTCTTTGGACGACAAATTGGGGTCAGCCAGTTTTTTGGCCAGAGCATCCATCGCATCGGC
>JBFFMO010001342.1:0-1469 GCA_041554035.1 Allomicrovenator sp.
TCGCGGCGTCGTGTTCTTGGTAAGCGCCATGCCCTTGATCGATGTCGGGGTCGCCCTCGCAAACGACGATAAGGCGAAAATCGCCACCTGGATCGATGACAACACGATTGCCCGGCCCTCGCCCGAAGTCATCGCAGAATGGGTCGAACACAAGGCGCTTTTTGCGGCATTGATTGTCGAGCCCTTTGTGCTGGTGCAGCTCGAAACAACCACCAAATTGGAGAACTAAATGGGTGCTTGGGGAACAGATTCCTTCGCGAATGACGAGGCCTTGGATTTCTTAAATGAATTGGTTGAAGCCGACGACGACACGCCCCTCTATGAGGCGCTTGCAGGCGTCGCGGAAGCCACGCCGGCTCAATACCTTAATGTCAGCGCCTCAAGCGCGGCCCTTGCAGCTGCAGAGGTTATCGCGGCACTCGGGGGTGCCCCCAGCACGAAGACGCCCGAGGAGCTTAAGAATTGGCTTGAGTTGCAACCAGGTGATGTCGCCAAAGAGCTCGTCTCTACCCATGCCGAGTACGCCAATGCGGTCATCAATCGTGTAAAAATGAGCTCAGAACTCGCTGAGCTCTGGGCGGAAAGCGACCATAATGACGCGTGGCACGCCGAGGTCGACGATCTTCGCCGCAGGCTCGCCAGAGACCCCGAAACCTGATCCTGGTCCTGCGCATAGCGATTCATTCTTGTGGCAACAATCAGGCGAAAGTCCGCAAAAATAGCCATAATCGCCGACGCCCAAAGGGCCTGCATCCGCCCGATCCGTCATTGAATACAACGAATTGGCCCCAGTTGGGTTAGTGAGACCACGCTAAGATCTTTTTAATCCTCACGTTTTCCTGCCGTGGCGTTCTGTTCTCGCACCTGAATTCAGCCTAAAGTATTTCCATTGGGGATCGATGCTTCTGCCGTTACTTGTTGCGAGCGAACTCAAAATGTTACGTCCCGATTTTCCCGAAAGCGAAGCCGAACGACTCGAAGAATTGGAATCCTATGAGATTCTCGATACCGAGTCAGAAGAAAGTTTCGACGCTTTGACTCGCCTGGCCGCACATATTCTTCAAGTGCCCATTGCTCTGGTGAGCTTGGTCGACAAAGAACGGCAATGGTTCAAGTCGCACCACGGACTTGACGCCCCAGAAACCCCCAGAGATGTATCGTTTTGTGGACATGTGGTGGCTACAGGCGACTTCCTGTTGGTGCCAGACGTGAACGATGACCCCCGGTTTCACGACAACCCACTCACTACATCTGGGCCATGCGTCCAATTCTATATCGGTATGCCGCTTACGACCGCCAAAGGACACGTGCTGGGGACTCTTTGTGCCATTGATCATGTTCCACGCAAAATCACGAATGAACAGAAAGAGCTGTTGGCCCTGCTTTCTGGACAGGTCATGGCGCAGTTGGAGCTGCGACGAAACGTGAGACGAATGGAGAGCCGGCGGCGCGTGGTCGCACAGCGAGAA
>JBFFMO010001343.1:0-1468 GCA_041554035.1 Allomicrovenator sp.
CGGGGGCTGGGATCGTGCCCGGTAAGAGTGAGCAACTTGCGGGTGCATGCTCAACGGCGGATCCAATGATTGCGAATCGGCAGGCGGTCCCGTTCGGTGGTTGCGGAATCACCAGATATTGGTCCGGAAGGACCCCATCGACCTGATTAAGCTGCCCGCCATCTGAGGTGGCGACTGCCCGAATCCACGACGTCTGCAAGTCGGCACGCGCCAAAGTGTTGGGAACGATGACAACGGGGCCTTTATAGGGGGTGCCTGGCCACATGACGCTGCCTGCAGTGCCGGTACCAACACCTTCGAATTGAGGCGCGCCAAGTGCTTTTACGACGGCGTTTGTATCCGGCGAAAAAGCTGTGATCGGCACCAGCATTGCGGTGCGCTCACTGACGCGGGGTGTCCAAGCGATGCCTGCCCTGCCGTCGACCGTCACATGAACCCAAGATGGAATCTGGTCCGTCGGGAACACCACAAAGGGTAACCCGCGCGGATCTTTGCCGATTACAGGCGTGGTTCGGGTAAAAAGACTGGGGTCGAGGCCCGATTCTGATTTTCCGGTCGCACATGACACGAGCAGCGCGAACGCCAGATAATGCGCATGAATTCGCATATTACACCTTGAGTTGAGTCGGCACCGCGTCGTGCCCAACATCCTTGACACGGAAGGTACACGGAATCGGAAAAAGGCGGTATGAGAGAGGCGAATTACCCAAGGAAGAATGATGAAGATCGCCTTTGTGCATAATGTCCAAACCGAGGCCACTGAAGCCCAAGCGGAGTTCGATTCGCCGAGCACCGTGGCGGCGATCGTCGATGGGCTCAGCAAGGCCGGTCACGACGTGGTGCCGGTCGACGCGGCTGTCGGAGTCACTCAGCTGGCATCGACCCTGAACACGGTGGCGCCGGACCTGATTTTCAACACCGCCGAGGGGCTTCACGGTCGGGCACGCGAGGCTTTTTACCCCGCGCTTTTTGAGCAACTTGGCATTCCGTTCACCGGCAGTGACGCGCACACCTGCCTCGTGACTCTGGACAAGGCCTTGAGCCGATCGACCGCAAAAACGGCCGGTGTTCGTGTTCCTGAGGGTGTCTTTTTGACCAAAGATTCGACAGTCGATTGGAGCCTGATTTCAGGCCCGTGGATTGTAAAACCCGCATTTGAAGGCAGCTCAAAAGGCATCGACCAAGATTCGGTCGTGTACACGGCCGAGGCCCGAGACAGCCGCATTGAAACGATGCTGACTCGCTACCCGGACGGCCTTATTGTCGAGCAATTCATCGATGGTATTGACGTCGCCGTGCCATTTATCGAAGGCGCTGGGGCGGACGGCCTGCTTTCCGCGTTTGAGTACGATTACCCGCGCGAAGGTCGAGTCGCGATCTACGACTATGCGCTCAAGAACACCCATTCCGAGCTGGTAAACGTGATTTGCCCGGCTCGTGTTTCGAGCCAGACGGCAAAGGTCATGCA
>JBFFMO010001344.1:0-1466 GCA_041554035.1 Allomicrovenator sp.
GGTGGGCGTTTTGTCGACGAAACCGACGTTAACACCGGCATAATCGCGGCTGAGCACAAAGAGGACGCGGGCGCGGATTTCGTTTTCAACGTTGGCGAGCCCATAATTATGAAGTGCGCGTGAAAACCCGGGCAAGAACCTGACGAACACCATCTGGCGCGTCGGTAACACATCAAAGACGCCGGTCCATTGGTCTCCGTCTTCTTCGCCCGTCACGTCGTAGAGCACTGGGGTGATTCGACCCGTGAAACGGCCTGGCGTCGCTCCCAAGCCCGTCAACTGGCCATTAGGTGTCACATCCGCCCAAACATGTTGATCGATATGCGTGCCGTCCACCACGCGATAGGGAGCCCGAATCACAGCCGATGTGCCTTCGTAAGTTCGCGGAGAAATCTCAAGATCGGTGGGAACAAAAGTTCCTTCGAATCGAAGGTACATTCCATACCCACGGTCTTTGTTATCGGGCAGGAATCCGTCGCCGTTGATTTGAATTCGTTGACCGCGCGAACCCGCGGGCGGGTCGAGCTTGTCGATTCGGCTTCTTTGGATCGTCACATCAGCCGGCACGCCTGAGGTTCCAAGGAAGAGTTCGCCCGTACGCAATTGGTTTTCGAAGCGCAGGTTTCCGCGGAAGCGCCCTACCCTCACGCCAAAAATCTCGGGGGATATTTTGAGTTTTCCGAAGTCCCGAGTCCCCGTCCAGCCCACAGCAATGCGGGCATTGGTGATCTGCCGGACAGATCCGTCTTCGTGGATGATTTCTCCGGAATCCAAGACCGCCCAGGTCGTCCCCTCATCGGGCATCAACATGCCCGAGCCAGAGATGTCGATGTCATCAAAAACATGGGCCGATGCAGGAACATCGATCTCAGCAACGACAGGCTCCAATTCGGATACAAAAAGCAGACGTGTGTCTTCGAGGTAGGCCTGTCCGAACGTGCCCAGCGCGTCATCCAACTCGATGGCGACCGTGCCCGTAAACCGTCGACTTCCCTGCGGTGAAACCGCCGCAAAAAGTCCCTCGAAAACACGGACCTGCACGACGAGGTCGCCTTTCTCACCGATGCGGTCGACACCAACGTAGAAGCTCTCGTCGATCGACTCGCCGCCTTCCAGTACCCCGGCAAATCGCACCTGGGCGCCGCTGGCTGCGCGATCGGCGGAATTTAAGACTTGAAAATTGAGCGTGGAACTGGGGACCACGATGTCGCGGTCCACCGTCACAACGAACTCTCGAACACTGCGCTCGTCACCCTCGAGGTCATCCCCCGACGCACACCCACCGCTCAAAACGAAGAGGGAGGTCACCCATATGAGGAGGCCAAATTTCATGGCACAGGCAGAATATCGAGGAGATAATTCCGATTCTGCTCAACAAATCGGGCGGGCCCAAGGCCGTCAAGTTCCGCGCGCTCCTCGAAAGGACGGTCGCCACCCGAGTCCATCATCGCGTTTTCGCGGTCCAC
>JBFFMO010001345.1:0-1464 GCA_041554035.1 Allomicrovenator sp.
CGGTTATCAATTTGGACATGGTGGGTCGACTGGGTGACGCCGGGTTGAAGATCTTTGCCGATCCCGACGACTGTCAGGCCCTGAGCGCGCTGACCGCGATTCCTTCAACCTGCAAAGACGTGAGCGAAAGCCATAGCGACCATCTTCCGTTTTTGCGGCTCGGATATCCCGTGAGTTCGCTCTCCACAGGCAAGGGCGTGGATTACCATCGGTCGACTGACACCGCCGAGAAGCTCAATTTCCATGGCATGTCGCAGGTTGCCGATATGTTGGAGAAGAGAGCGCGTTAAGCTATGCTCCTGCGCAGTTCAGGCGGAGAGCCGGGTGTTCAAGTCGATTTATACAAGTGTTTTGGTGGGATTATTAGGCGCCGGTTGTGGCGACCTGGGGCTCGGCAATTCGAGTGGTGTCTCAGGATCGATTCTGGGGTCCGACTTTTCGTCCATCGCTGGGTCGGCCGAGTCGTTCGGCGGGACGTACACCATCACGCTGGCCGATACCGAAGCGTTTTCGTGCAATAGTTTTGATTCGCCTCCCTCGACCTACCTGACCGTCGTTCTTGCGGATGTGTCGTCGCCAACGTCGGTTTCGGCCCAATCCGCGGTCTCGTTCAACAGCTACGAAGACGGCGTCAATGACGTCGAGGGCGCGACGTCGGGAACGATCGTGATTGAAGAGATCGACGATATTTCCGGCGTAATTTCAGGTACCATCGACGCCTCGGGACCGACCAGCTTTGTATCTGGTTCGTTCTCGGCCGAGATCTGCCCATGATTCCAAAAATCCGAATCCCCTTCGCTGTAAAAGTATTTCTATCCTACTTTGCAGTCGTGCTCGCTGGCGCCATCCCCGCGCTGCTTTATCTGCAGTTGGCGTTTTACGACCAAATTATTCAAGATCGCGCCGAAGAACTCTCACGCCGCGGCTCCCTGATCACCGAGCAGCTTCGCGCTTTGCCAAGTGATGAACGCGTCTCCTTTGTTCGTGCTCAGGCTCGGCTCGAGCCGATTCGAATCACCTACTTGGGAAAAACCGGGGTCGTGCTTTTTGATTCGCTCGGAAATACCACGGCGCTCGAAAACCACGGACATCGGCCCGAAGTTCTGCAGGCCCTCGGCCAGCTGGAGGCTTCAGCCAAGGAAACCGACACGCCAGGGATTGGCGTGGCTCGTCGACTTTCCAAAACGACCGGCGAGGAAAACGTCTACGTGGCGATTCGCGTGGACGAGGGGCCGCGCTCTGAGGTTCTTCGTTTTGCCTACCCCATGGACCGCATCGAGGAACTCACCGGCGGAATGCGCGATGCGATTCGAAACTCGCAGGCGGCAGCGCTGACCGTGGCGATTTTGCTCTCGTTATTGGCGGCCTATGTTTTTGGCCGCCCGCTTCAAGGGCTGGTTCGTTCCGCAAATTCGTTGGCCGGTGGAGACCTGACCCCGTCCCAGACTTGGACCTCAGAGGACG
>JBFFMO010001346.1:0-1464 GCA_041554035.1 Allomicrovenator sp.
GTGACCGCGAGCCCTTCCTGAACGCCCAGAGTGATCATCACCTCGCTTGGGTCGATATTCAGGTGTTTGGCCACGGCCTCACGAGCGGCATGGGTCCCCAAATTCGGGGTGTAGGGCGCCCGTCCGATCTTCAGATAATCCGCAAGGGCGCGCTGAACGTCGGGATGTATGGCGGTATCAGGCTGGCCGAGCCCAAGATGAATGCTCGTAGGGCGCGCTCGGTCCGTGATGCGGCGAATCTGTGAGGCAAAGATACCTCGTGCGCGCTCAGCAATGTTCATCGAAGCAATTCCTCAAGGGCGGTGCGGGCGTCGGTTTTATCGTCACGGTATTTGACGATCAAAAGGGCCGCCATTTGAAGCCCGTGTTTGGCCGCAAAGTCTCCTTTTGCCGGACGAGATCCGGGCACGACCACGGCTCCTTCAGGAATCTCAAGCGGTGCATCGGGTGTGGCACGCAGTACGACCTGATTCACCAGATCATAAACAGGCGTAGAGCCGGTCACCACGCATCCCGAGGCGAGTACGGCTCCTTTTCGGACCCTCACGCCTTCGTAGACACCGCAGTTGCCGCCAAGCATCACGCCGTCTTCGATGATCACAGGAGTCTGACCGATCGGCTCAAGAACTCCGCCAATCTGGACGCCCGCAGAAATATGAACGTTATTCCCGACCTGTGCGCAGCTGCCCACGAGCGCATGAGAATCGACGATCGTGCCGTCGCCCACGTAGGCGCCAACATTGATGAAAGCAGGTGGCATGATCACGACGTTTTTCCCGACATACGAACCGCGACGAACGGAATTTCCGCCTGGCACCACCCGAATATTGCGCTCGACCACTGGAAGGATCTGAGCTGGATAGGTGTCCTTGTCGCTAAACTGAAGGGGTTCCCGTGAAAACTCGGTGTTTTTTCCAAGCCGAAACCCGAGCAGGATTCCGCGCTTCACAGAAGGATTAACGACCCACTCCCCGTCACTTCGACGCTGGGCGGCGCGGATCTCGCCGGCTTCCAGCGCATCCAAAAACTTATCAAAACAGGCTCGTGCCTCCGCTCCAAGCGTGTTGGCATCAGCCGCAAAGTAGGCGTCAACCTCTCGCAAAATATCTTCATTCGTCATTTTAGGCTCCGAGTGGACGTTGGATGGGCGTATACGACGTTCAACCGCGAGGAGCAACGGTCGCAACGCTTGCGAGCGTGCAAGTGCGCGTGGTATCAACCCGTTCTTCTCGCGCATCGCATCCGAGGCATCATGGAATCCAGCGGACACATGACCTATCAAGGTCGTCTTGGCACAACTACACGCGCATCCGTGCACGTGACGAGCGGCTCTGGCTCGACGTTTCCTGCGACGGTTTATTCGTCGATCAACGTCACGGACTCGCCCGAATTACTCAACGAACTTGGGGCGGGCACTCTGCATCAAGTCAGCGATCCCGCATCAGGCGCTGAGTATCATCTCAC
>JBFFMO010001347.1:0-1463 GCA_041554035.1 Allomicrovenator sp.
GCGCATGCCTGGCCGGACGTCGGCCACTAACGTAATGGGATAAAAGCACGGCCCAAGTTCGGACTTTTTGCCGCCCAGAATCAAAGAGCCTCCCACCGCCGTTGTCGCCATGACTTGTTCGTGAATCGTGTCCACCAAGTCTGGCCGGGCGAGCGGCCCAACATGGGTGGCGTCGTCCATCGGATCGCCAATCGTCATCGACTCGAACGCCCGCTCCAATCGATCACAGAACACTTCGTACACTTCGTTTTCGATGATGAATCGTTTGGCGGCAATGCAGCTCTGCCCACCGTTGAGCAGGCGGCTTGTCACGGCGCCCGCGATGGCGTCGTCGAGGTTGGCATCCTTCAAAACGATAAAAGGGTCCGACCCACCAAGTTCAAGCAGGGCCGGTTTCAGGTGTTGTCCTGCCAACGCACCTACAGACCTTCCAGCGCGCTCCGAACCGGTCAGAGACACAGCGCGCACTCTGGCGTCGGCGAGCAAGCCTGCCACGGCTTCGTGGCCGACGAGCAAGGTTTGAAAGACTCCGTCAGGAAGACCGGCTTCAAGGAAGATTTCCTCGATCGCCAGGGCGCAACGCGGCACATTTTCGGCGTGTTTCAAGAGCCCGACATTCCCGGCCATCAAGGTCGGGGCCGCAAAACGAAAGACCTGCCAGAATGGGAAATTCCAGGGCATCACGGCCAGAACAACCCCGAGGGGTTCATAAGAAACGTAAGATTTGCTCGCATCGGATTCGATGATTTCGTCGGCGAGGAACGTCGCGGCGTTCTCAGCGTAGTATTCACAAACCCAGGCGCACTTCTCGACTTCAGCTTTGGCTTCTCGAAGCGGTTTTCCCATCTCAAGGGTGATGAGTGTTGCCCAGTCCTCACTGCGATTACGCAGCACCTCGGCCGCCTTCATGAAGAATGGTCCTCGCTCCGCAAATGACTTTTTCGCCCAATCGGAAAAAGCGCTCTGCGCGCCCGAAATCGAACTCTCAATCTCGTCGGGGACAAGCGCGCTAAATTCAGCGAGCACGGACATATTTGCAGGGTTTACGGATTTCATGGGTTCCTACGACGAGGCTTAGATGCCGTCTTTTTGACCAAGAGTGCGGAATTTTTCGATATCCAACTCAAGAAGAAGTTCGATCGCCGTGAGTTCTGTCCCATCCTCCACCCAGCCCAACGATGCAGCCATTTTCCCGACCAGTTGGGCGGGAGTGAATTCGTCTTCCAGAGTCACCAGCGACGTCGAATCGAATCGTTTGGACATTCGATTCCCTTCATCATCGAAGACCAACGGCACGTGCCAGAAACGGGGGAGTTCGGCATCGAGTGCCCGATATAATAACGCCTGACGAGGTGTTGAGTCGGCAAGGTCTTCGCCGCGCAGGATATCGGTCATGCCCATGTCGATGTCGTCGACAACCACAGCATGTTGATAGGCCCAAAGCCCGTCGGTACGTTTTAAGA
>JBFFMO010001348.1:0-1458 GCA_041554035.1 Allomicrovenator sp.
ATGGCATGAAGATAATGTGGCCGTGGTCAAACGTGGAACCAGAGGCTATTTCGTGACCCCGAACGCTCGATTCGAGTCGTTGAAATCGACGATTCCTGCAGGTGCTCCATGAGTGAACCGGATAAGTCGAAATGGATCGATTGGCTGATCGTGGCGATCATCGCGTTTGCGATCGGTGGAAGCATCATGGGTGTTTTTACGGGTTCCTCAAAGGCTCTGTCGATCGAAGAGAAGCCTGCCCCGGCCTTTAATCTGAAGACTTTGGGGGGCGAAACTGTCGGGCCTTCTACCCACGTGGGTCGTGTGGTTGTTCTGGATTTCTGGGCAACATGGTGTGGGCCGTGCCGCAAACAAATGCCGGCACTTCAGGCGATCGAGGCGGATGTCGCGATGGACAAAAAAGTTGTGATTTTGTCGATCAACACCGACGACGCGGACGCCGGACGCGAAAAGTTGGTCCAGAACTTCATGCGTAAAAACGGCTTTTCTTTTGATGTGTTGATGGATAGTGGCTCGGTTTCGGGCCTTTATGGGGTGAGAAGCATCCCAACCATTGTCGTGATTGGTCCCGACGGGATCGTGCACTATGCGCGCTCCGGGGTTTTGAATGAGTCGCGACTTCGTGAATTGATCGCTCAGGCTGGCCAGAAATGAAATTTGTATCCGCTGTGTTTGTCCTGCTGCTGGCCTCGGGGTGTCAGGGCGAAGACAAGAAGAAAGAAGAAGTCACGGCAACCAATCGACTGGTGCCTGTTGAGGTTGTCGATGTCCGCGTGGGTCCGATTCGGGACACGTTGACGTCTACGTCGACGGTGGATTCGCGGCTCTCGGTGGATATCGTGGCCGAAATCCCTGGAATCGTGGTGGGCCTCGACGTCGAACAGGGCGACGAGGTCAAAAAGAACGCTCGCCTTGCTCAGATTCAGCGAGCCGAACTCGGGCTGGGGGTTGATACGGCGAAATCGTCGGTCAACCGTCTGGAGTCCGAGGTTGATCGCTTGAAACCGCTTTTTGATAAAGGCGTGGTGAGCCGGCAGATGTTTGACGAATCCGTCTGGAGGCTTGAACAGGCCAAATCGGAGCAACGTCGTGCCACGACTGCTGCAGCCGACCAACGTGTCACTTCGCCCATGGACGGGGTCGTTGCCGTTCGTACGGTGAATATCGGTCAGCAGGTCGCGATGGGAACTCCGCTTTTTCGAGTTGTCGATCCGGCGGATCTGGTGGTTTTTGTGAACCTGCCCGAGACCGCACTTGGTCGCGTATTTGAAGGTCAGAAGGTCTATGTCGAAAGCGAGGCGCTCGCCTCGAAACAATTCGACGGGACGGTGGAGCGCATCTCTCCCGTGGTGGATCCTCGAACGGGTACCGTGCGTGTGACGATTGGCGTGGTTTCGCAGGACGAAGGCCTGCGCCCGGGAATGTTTGTGAAGGTAAATATTGTCATCGAAGAGAAAG
>JBFFMO010001349.1:0-1453 GCA_041554035.1 Allomicrovenator sp.
CCCTCTTTTCCGGTTCAATGCCGAGCGACCTCATCTGGTTTCCGAGGTCACGCGTCGGGTATTTGCCGACTATCTGAGTCGTTCGCGAACGTCGTCGTCGCATGCGCTCGAATACGTTCTGAATGAAACGGCCTTTCAGGAACTTGAACGTCTGAGACTTGAGACCGGTCCCGAGGACGAGATTCGTCCCCGTGAGTGGTGGAAAGCCACAGCGCGCAGCCTCAGCGAGATGTCCGAAGACGAGAAGCGCGAGATCTTGCGCGGGCTCGTTGAATCCTACACCGAGGATACCGCGGGTCGTTTTGAACCACGCGTGTTCAAGTTTGCCTCGGGTGTGCTTCCTGTCGGCCTGAGTTTCCTGTTCAAGACCCAAGATGTGCGTCATTTGCCCGGCGCTCAAGATTTGGCCGAGACCGTTAAACATGTCCGGGACCTCGAAGAGCGTGTCGAGGTGCAAGGGCCTGTCGACCAACTCCGCCGTCTTGCGAAAACCGGCACCTTGGTCGTCGTTCCAACCCACTCGTCGAATATGGATTCGATTCTGCTGGGCTGGGCACTGGAGCAAGTGGGCTTGCCGCCAGTGACTTATGGTGCGGGCAAGAACCTCTTTGCCAATCCCCTTACGGGGTATTTCATGCACAATCTTGGGGCGTACAAGGTTGATCGGCGCATCAAGCATGAACTCTATAAAGACGTGCTGAAGAGTTATTCTCAGGTCTTGCTCGAGAACGGCTACCACAGCCTCTTTTTCCCGGGCGGAACGCGGTGTCGCTCCAATGTCGTCGAAGACCGACTCAAGCTTGGGCTTCTCGGTACCGCCGTGACGGCGTCGATTCGGAACCTTCAAGCCAATAAATATCGGCCGATTTATATCTGCCCGGTGACGCTGAACTACAATCTGATCCTCGAGGCAGAGAGCTTGATTCGCGAGCATCTGCGCAGGGAAGGCGGCGCCCGCTATTTTCTGGAAAACGACGAATTCAACCAGATTTCGACCGTGATTCGCTTTGTGCTGAACACCGTCCGCATGGATGCGTCCACCGTGATTCGTTTTGGCCAACCCCATGACGTGTTTGGCAACCGTGTCGAGGATGACGGCGAGTCGTACGATGCTCGGGGTCGTCGGGTTGACCCACTTGAGTTCATCCGCTCGGTCAAAACAGGCGAGGTCGTTGAAGATGCCGCGCGCGACCGTGAGTACACACGTTTTGCAGGGACACGGATTGCGAGCGAGTTTCGGCGCAATACCGTGATCATGAGCTCGGCCGTGGTGGCGTTTTCCCTCTTCGAACTCTTGTCCAATCGATTCCCTAACCTCGATGTCTACCAGTTGGTCAGGCTCAATTTCGAGGAGACGATTCCCTGGCACGAGTTGCGATCGACGATCGCTGAAACGGTCAGCGATATCCGGGACCTCGGTCGTCTGGGCAAGGTTCAGTTGTCGGGAGCAGTA
>JBFFMO010001350.1:0-1450 GCA_041554035.1 Allomicrovenator sp.
AGCGGTGGCGTGTCGCTTGGTGTTTACCAGGCGGGCTTCATGTACGTGCTCACCGAAATGATGAAGCTCGACCACTCCAAGTTGCGATTGTTCACGGGCGCGTCCGCGGGTAGCGCGAACGCTGTAATTGCCGCGATCAATTCGTGCCTTCCATCCAATCCAGATCCGCGCCAAGACCTTGGTTGGCAGGTGTGGATGGGCGTGGGTTACGACGCGCTTTTTGACCCGGCTCGGGTTTCAAGTGTCTCGGTGTTCAATCGCGACGCGCTCATTTCGGCCACCGACAAAGTTGGCGAGCGCCTTGAGGATGGGCTTCGGGCCGATTGTGATGTGGTGATTGGCATGGCGACCACCCGCGCCGAGGCCCGAATCGTCGATCTTGCTCCGGGCCTGAGCGTTCCGTCTCAGGACGAGAAATTCGTGGTTCGGATTCGTGGGATGGGCATTGGGAAGGCCCCCGTGATCGAAAATTACATCGATCCCCGTTCGAATGTTGAGCAGCCGCTTTTGCCCTTTCGAGAGCTTCGATCCGATGACGACTTCGAGACCGCGAAGCGAAATTTCGACCACGTCGTGGACGTGGTGTTTGCCTCGATGTCATTCCCCATCGCGTTTGCACCCAAACAATTGCAGTTCTGTTACACGACGCGTTCGGCCCCGGACGAGGCCCTCGTAGATCGCCCGATGTGCGAGACTCCGCAGCGTCGTGAGCCATTTCTTGACGGCGGCGTCTACGATAATAATCCGCTGCGCCTTGCGCACAGTATCGCCAGACAGGGCCTGAAGGTGAACGAAACTGGTGAGGTGTTCTGGCGGGATCCTGTGTCGCCGCCCGCGCTTTTCCCGCCCTATAATGACCTGCAATACCTGTATGTCGATCCCGACACCCCAGCCTACCCAACCTTGGCCGCCGACGATGTCGCCGAGGAGGGCGATAAAGAATTGATCTCTCAGGCCATGGGGCTGGTGATGGATTTTGTCGAGACGTCACGTTCGCGCGAACTCTACGAGCTGATTCGCAGCAACGCCGAACTTGAGGGGCGCATGCGCCTGTCCAAGGTTCATTACCCCACGGTAAGTGAGCACCTCTATGCGTTCATGGGCTTTCTGGAAGAGGATTTTCGGATTTTTGATTTCTATCTTGGCATGTACGACGGGCTGGTGACTGCCCGCGCTTACACGCTTGATGACGCCTACGGAAAGCTCGACATGGACCCTGTGATTCGTCCAGGGGGCAAGTTTGCGGAGTCGTGGAAGCCCTTCGCATGCATGTTGGGTTGGTTCGAAGAGGCCCATGCCGAGTATCGCGAAGCGTGTCTGGGGCCGGAGTTGAGGAATTTTCGGATTCTGCTGCAGGTCTCGCTCGACCGCATTTATTCTCAGTGCTCGCGTCTGACTCCCAGTGAAATGGGGACCTTTCATCATGAGCACTGCGAAGCGGCGACCCGGC
>JBFFMO010001351.1:0-1441 GCA_041554035.1 Allomicrovenator sp.
AGATTGAGGAGCAGGCATCGGAGTTCGGTCAAACAGATTGGCTGGATCTTGAGAAGGTGCGCCTCAAGACTTTTTCGAGTGGCAAACAACGTTTCGCGTCGATTTCGTTTAAAATTGGAGTCGGTTGTGGCGAGTTTTACGCAGAATATTCGGCCGTTTTGGATGTGTCGACGGAACCGCGAATTTTGCACGACACCCTCAACGGACCTTATTTTGAGCCGAAAGCCGTGATGAAGATTTCCGGGGAGTTTGTCTTCGTAGGGGAAGACCGTGCGGCCGTACTCAATGCAGACGGCTTCAACTTCCTGATCGCGTGGGAAGCACCCTACTTTGACTGCCCTTGTTAAATTTTTCGCGAAAGATTTGCATCGCGATTATCTCTTTGGCATCATACTTGGGTAACGGTCGAATTGGACCGAGCGATGGGTGAGCCCGGCACACACCTGACGTTACTGCGGTTTGGGAACCGCGACACATGACTGCCGAAAAAAGGAGGTGATCCAGTGAAAATAGACTCTATGAATCCGACTGGAATGATGGTGTCCCACAGTGGAGCTTGTTTCATCTAACCTTTGCCCCTTTGCTCGAGGGAGGTCTTGGACCAGAAAATGAGCATCGGTGAGAGTGGCAATGCCATTCACTGAGGAAAACCCAGACACTATCGAATCGCACGGCACCGTGGTCGGACGGGATTAATCCCCTCGAGCAAGCCGTGCGATTTTTTTTCTTGCGATGAACCAACCCCGTTCCATTTCCGTGTTTGCCGTTCTCTCCGTGGGAGTGATGGCCATCTCTTGTGCTGCGATCTTCTTTCGGCAGGCGATAGAGACCGACCCATGGGTCGCTGCCGGATGGCGATTGGTCCTGGCGAGTCTTCTACTTTCGATCTTTTTGGTGCGGGCGTTTAGAGCAGAGCAACTCTCACGGGATTTTCTCCGAGCCTCAGCGCTAGCCGGTGTGTTCTACGCCATTCATTTTGGCGCTTGGGTGACTTCACTAAAATACACCTCTGTAGCAGCTTCGGTGACGCTCGTGACCGCAACCCCAGCCATGCTGGTGATTTGGTCCTGGTGGAGTGGGCGTGATCGTCCAAATACAGCGGTGATACTGGCGGTCTGCATATCGTTTGTAGGTGTGATAACCATTGGGGGCGGCGACCTGCGACTCTCAGGTGATGCTCTATGGGGCGACGGACTCGCCATCGTTGGCGCGCTCGCCATGGCGGCTTATATGCTCCATGTGCGTCGGCTTGGCTTGTTTCCCGTGTTTGCGTTCTCCTGCGTTGCGACAGCGGTTGGGGGAGGGCTGCTTCTGTTAGGTGCAGCCGTTCGGGGAGTGACTTTGATGCCGGACTCGCCGCGTTCAGCCCTCTTCATCGTGCTTGCGGCGCTGATTCCACAGCTGGTTGGCCATAACGCGATGACCTGGTCGCTTCGGTTTA
>JBFFMO010001352.1:0-1440 GCA_041554035.1 Allomicrovenator sp.
CCGCCAGCCGGAATGGTTCCCCCGAATTGCCCGCGGCCAGACCTAGCGTGAATGTGGTTTTCTACCGCGATGGCAAAGAAGATTTTTACCTGCTCCAAGAATACAGCGCCGATCGTGCACAATGGGACGGCGATTCGACCTGGCATTTGGGCGACAGCCGATTCCGCTCGTACGTCGAAGGAAACCAGCGCTTTCTGGAAATCGATCTCGACCTGAACGTGCCTGCGTCTCCAGAAAAACTACGTGGCATCATTCGAATGCAGGGCCCTGCGCGCCTGTCAGAACCCAACGAAACCTGCAATCCGACCCACGACTGGTCGCCCCTTGTCGGACCTGCTCAGGCTTCGGTTTCGGCGAGCTTCGGCGACCAAAATTGGGAGTTCCGCGGACGTGGATACCACGACCGCAATGGGGGCCGGGTTCCCATGCACGCTCAAGGCATCCGTGAGTGGATCTGGGGACGAATCCCGTTTGACGGGTTTGAGCGCATCTACTACCTGACCTGGCCTCATGCAGGAGAACCCGAATTTCACGGGCTGGACATCCTGAGCGACGGCACCACCCGCCATGCCCCGCCGCTGCGCGTCGAAATCGACGACCGACAGCAATCCTTTGCCGGGCCAACCTATCCGCGGTCGATTCGGCTTCTTCATGACGACACACTCTGGATGAGCATCACGCTGAAACACGTGTTGGACGAAGGCCCCTTTTATCTGAGGTTCATGGTCGATGGCCAAGCCGAGGGGCAATCTGTTCGTGGAATCTCAGAATTGATGCTGCCCGACAAAATCGACACCGACATGATGCGGCCGCTGGTGCGCATGCGTGTTCATCAGGCACAGGCCAAGAACTCCATCTGGCTCCCGCTCTTTTGCGGGCCCAAGGCTGGCCGAGTTGGGCGGCTCTTGAGCTCGTGGGTGAGGTAAAACATCGAACCAGCATCCATCCTTCCGTGGGGACTCGTTGTCTTTCCGACGATCGCATTTGGACTCAACGTCCTCAATGCCTTCGTGTGGCCTCGCCACGGCGCGCCAGGGTCCAAACCGAGTGTGTCGGTGCTGATTCCTGCCCGAAACGAAGAGCGAGGTATTGAGCTCGCCGTGCGCAGTGTTTTCGAGTCGGGGACGGATGTCGAAGAGGTGATCGTTTACGACGACGGCTCGACCGACAAGACACCTCAGATTCTGGCGAGCCTGGCCGAGGAGTTTCCCAGACTGCGAATCGAAAAGGGAATCGGACTGCCGGATGGATGGGTCGGAAAGCCCCACGCGTGTCATCAGCTGGCGCGCCTCGCATCAGGCGAAGTCCTGCTCTTTCTGGACGCGGATGTCGAGGTTCTTCCGGGCGGGCTGGACCATATTCTAGGATTGATGGCCGACAAAAAGGCCGACCTTGTAACGGCCGTGCCAAGACAGATGACGGGCTCGTTTTTTGAGCGCC
>JBFFMO010001353.1:0-1437 GCA_041554035.1 Allomicrovenator sp.
CAGACGGCTGACCCGACCAAACGCTCTTTGATCGTGCGACCCGGGCAAATCCTGAAGCCTGCCACTCGCTACATCGCTGTGTTCAGGAATCTGGTCGACACCGACGGCACGGCGATTCCTCGTTCAGCGGCGTTCGAAGCGCTTGTTTCGGGCAACACCAGCGCGGATGCCAACCTCTATTATCGACAGGCTCGATTCAACGAAGTCTTCGAGCTTTTGACCACAGCTGGCGTGACCAAAGAATCTCTGACGCTGGCCTGGGATTGGAACACAGCTTCTGAAGAAGCCCTCCACCACCAGATGATCTCGATGCGAGACCAGGCGCTGGCATTGATGCCCGAAGGCCCCGAGCTCACCGTCACCAAGGTGACCGAGTTCACGGAAGCCGAAAATGCCAACACAGCAATCCGGCTGCAGGGGACGTTCGACGTACCGAACTTCATTGAAGTCAACGGAAACGACAAGTACGTCCGTCTGGACGCCGACGGAAACCCTTTGGCTGAGGGCACGCGCACCGCGGACTTCTGGATCAACATCCCCCGCTCCGCTCTCGACGGCACGCCTCAGGGCCTAATCATGTACGGCCACGGTCTTTTTGGACTCGGCTCTCAAGTCAACGGCGGTCATAACGCCAAGATCGGCAACGACCACGACTATATCTTCTACGGCGCGACGCTATGGGGGATGGGCGATGTTCAAGGTGGTGGTGACGCCGTCCAGGCCGTTTTTGACCTCTCGCTTTTCCGCACCATCGCCGACCAACTTCAGCAAGGCATGATGGAATGGGTGCTTCTGGCACGCGCCATGGAAAAGAAATTCCCGACGCTTTCTGATGTCACGACCCGTGGCGTCACGGTCGACACCGACAAACACTTCTATTCTGGGATTTCTCAGGGTGGAATCTTCGGGCCGACCTTTGTGGCGCTCAGCCCCGATGTCCAGTTTGGTCACGCTGGAGTGCCCGGCCACACCTACGCGTTCCTGCTGCATCGTTCGGTCGACTTCACGCCCTTTTTCACGATCATTCGAAACACCTATCCCGACGTCGTCGACCAGCTCATTGCGCTGCACACGATTCAGTTGTTGTGGGACTCGACCGACCCCGTTTCCTATTTCTGGAACCTTTCCGCGCGCCCGATCGATGGCACGGCCGGGAACTCGATGATGTGGACGCCAGCCAAGGGCGATTTCCAAGTCTCGGTGGTGCAAAACGAGACGCTTGCACGCACGCCAGGTCTGGGTGTGGAGGTCATGGAAAACTACGACAGCGAACGTTCCGTAGCGTTGGTGACTCCTGCGACTTACCCGCATCAGGGCTCAGCCGTCGTGCTCTATGATTTTGAAAAGTCGCCCGACGGTTACACGTTTCGAAACCAATGGCCGGCAGCTGGCAATTTGCCGCCGACCGATTTTCCGAACATGACATGCGCCACCGAG
>JBFFMO010001354.1:0-1436 GCA_041554035.1 Allomicrovenator sp.
ACCGACCGAAGTCGCGAGTCTTATCTACACCTCGGGCACCACGGGTGACCCCAAAGGCGTGATGCTCACGCACAAGAACTTCACGTCCTTGATCCATTCGTTGGACGGAACCTTCCGCATCAACGAAAGGGACGGATTCCTGTCGGTCTTGCCGCTGCACCACACGTTCGAATTTGCCGCCGGTTTTCTGGTGCCGATCTCGAAAGGCGCACGCATCACGTACCTTGAAGAACTCTCGGGCGATGAACTTCGCAGTGCGATGAATTCAACCAAAGTCTCGGCGCTGATCGGCGTTCCGGCGCTTTGGCAACTGCTTCACCGAACGATCAAGCAGCGCGTGGACTCGTCAGGACCTGCGGCACAAACGGTGTTTACGAATCTGGTAGCCTTGAATCGAAACCTGCGCGACCGCGCAGGAGTCAATATGGGACCCGTCCTCTTTGGGGCGGTCCATAAGGCTTTCGGAAGCCACCTCAAGTACATGATTTCTGGCGGCGCGAGCCTTCCAGAGGATGTGCTCGAAGCCTTCCATGCCCTCGGTTTTGACCTCTACGAAGGTTACGGCCTGACTGAAGCCGCCCCGGTATTGACCGTGTCCGTGCCTCATGACGGACTCAAGCCCGGCAGTGTCGGCAAGCCGATTCCTGACGTGGAAATCAAGATTTTGATGCCGGACGATAATGGCGTGGGCGAAGTGGTCGCTCGCGGACCCAACGTCATGCTCGGCTATCTCGGACGCGAAGAAGAGACGCAGAAGACCATCCAGGACGGCTGGTTGCACACCGGCGACTTGGGCAAGATCGACAAGAAGGGTCGCTTGACCATCGTTGGGCGAAGCAAAGAGGTCATCGTCACAAGCGGTGGCAAGAATGTTTACCCGGACGAGCTCGAAGACATCTACGGTAAAGCGCCTGGCGTGCTTGAGATCGCTGTCGTTGGACTTGCAGATGGCCACGGCTCGGAGCGCGTTGCCTGTCTGGTACGACCCGATGTCGAAGAGTCGGCCACGTCACAAGAGATGGCCGACCAGCGTAAGTCGATTCGGGAGTGGATTCGGGTCGAGGGCCTTCGTGTGGCTGGCCATAACCGGATTCAAGTCCTGCGATTCTTCGAAGAAGAGTTCCCAAGAACGACCACCAAGAAGGTCAAACGCCGTGAGATCACCCAGATTCTTGATCGCCTCATGGCCGCAGAAGAATCTGACGTGGACGCTGGCAAGTCCGACGACGCTTGGACTTGGCTTGAGCGCGCAGTAGCGACGCTTTCTGGCTTTGATGTGAAGAAGGTCAACCACAACACGAACTTCGTGGATGACCTTGGTTTTGACAGCCTCATGTACGTGGAGCTTTCGAGCATCTTGGAGGCAAAAAACCTCCATGTCTCAGCCGAGGCTCTGGCGGAAATCGGAAACCTCGGACTTCTACGAGAAGCCCTGG
>JBFFMO010001355.1:0-1435 GCA_041554035.1 Allomicrovenator sp.
GAAGTCCGTGATGGGGAACGCCAATCCCCCACCCACGCCGAAATGAACCCAACCGGTTCGTACGGTGTCGCGTAGGTAACAGAAGTCTGTTCCGTTCTCGCTCAAGATCTCTTTGCCGTCACAAAGCGGGCTTGGGTCTTCTTCTTTGAGACGCACCCAGTTTCGGACACGCCCCACTCCAGAGCCAATCGAAGAATACACTCGGATCGATTCAGAGTTCTGGAAGAACCATTTGTACTTAAGTCCCAGAAGGCAATCGCCTGAAAGGCCAAGACCGAAACACTCTTCTTTGGTGTTGAAGAAGCCGTCTCCCTCATCCACGACAAGGCCAGTGAAGTCCTGAGTGGGCGCAAATTGGTATCTGAAATAGAGGCCAAGATGCATCGCTTCGTTGATCATCACACCCAAATCGACGATCGCGTGACCAAATGCGGGAGCCACACCGGCACCGACATTTCGCTCAGGATTGGCTGTCGCCTTACTTCCGGCGATGAAACCCAGATCCGTTCCACCCATGAGGGTGAAATAGACCCACGAACGACCCGAACTTGTCCCAGGATCAGGGTCGGGACCGGTCTTCTTCGGATTCTTAATGTCGCCACTGCCCAGAACGACTGTGTTCAAAGGTTCGGTATCTGAACCAATTCGAGCGATGATATTTCCACCGCGATCTTCGGCAAAAATGAAGTAGTCGATCTGGCTCGTGCGTACTTCTTTGCCAGCGATCGTCGCCGCAAAGCGAGTCGTGCTGGTGGGTTTCAGTTCGATGCGGCTGAAATCCGGTTCTTCGAAACGTCGAAAGAGCAAATACATGCGGTAAACTGGCATGTCTGCAGGCACGATCGTCTCAAACGTCAGGTCCTTGCCCGCATCGGCAGTGGCGATCGGCGTGTGAGTCAACTTCGTGACCACCGGATCGGTGTCTGGCGTGGTCGTGTTGTTTGGTTTGACGCGCTTTTGCGCGCGCTTCATCACATCTTCGAGCGTTGGGGTCGCGTAATTGGGATCGAGAATGACCTTAGGATCGTTTTCGAGCGCAGCCACAAAAGCATCTTCAGTGATGGCCTCATCGCGAGTCGCGGCGAATCGCACGACACCCAACATGGCCCAAATCTTGGCCAGTGCAGGTCCGGTATAGGAATTCTTTTGGGCCAGCTTGATGGCGTCTTCAAGGCGCCTGTCGGCGTCTTGAATCTGCAGGACGTCGTAGTCATCAACCGCAGCGGTCAACGCCTTTTCGAGTTTAGACTCCACGTCTTGGGCCCACACAACGGTGGGAGAAGCCACGGAGATGAGGGCAAAGCTTGAGAGGCCTAGAATCAGAGCAAAGATGCGGCCCAAGGGCCGCGACATCGTACGTTGCATTTATGCCAACCATTCAGTGTTCGAGGGGCCCTTAACGGGCCCCGCAGAACCTACTGTTTTGTGATGTGAA
>JBFFMO010001356.1:0-1432 GCA_041554035.1 Allomicrovenator sp.
GAAAAAATCGTTGCCGAACCTATCTTCTGAGTCCCGTCGGGGCTTGCGATACGGTCGAAACTCGATCCATTCCACAAGAATGTCTCGGAGACCGCGTCGTTACCGGCCGCGACCAAAACCGTCCCATGGCCGCAGTAGACGCGACGAAACGCCGCTGATGGTGCCACGGGCACCTGAGCAGACAAATCCGTAAGGTTGCCCAAAGGGTCGACGACTCCCAATGCGATATCGCCAGCGATCCAGGCTTTGCCGTCATCGGCCAAACAGAAATTGGTGATGCGTGGAACCTGTGCCAGCGCCAGTACGTTGGTCCAAGCAGCTCCATCCCAGTGCATCAATCCACCGGTGGTGGGACTCGACGCCCAGATATCGCTCGGGGACGTGCCTAAATAGTCGAGCGCTTGACCTTCAACCGCGGGAATCGAGTCCGCGTCCAGATCGTCAGAACCACACGAAACGACTCCAAACCCCAAAGCCAGAAACAGGACCAGGTTGTTCATTTGGGGCTCCCCATCAAAATCGCGCCACCGGCGGTTGCCAAGAACACATTTTCCCCAGCCAAGCCGAGGGCGTAAGACTCAAAGCCGTAGATTCGGTCCGGCAAAACGCTCGCCACGCCGTCTTCGAGCTTGATCAGGAAAGTGAACTCGCCGTCGGAGTCCGTTCCACGAAGAGCGTAAAATGCGCCGCCATCAAACGCGGCGATTCCCACCATACGAGACATGTTCACATCGTCTTCGTAGGCCGACGACGGCGGCCCCACCCCGCCTCGGACAACGCTATCAACGCCCGGTAGGTCCACCAACATGACTCGCCCGGCCTCTTCAAAATTACCGGGGACGATGCCTTGAGTTAGAACCAGGCTGTCAGGGCCGGGGCCCGGCTCGACATTGCCATTAAGGAAGCTGTAAAATTGCGTCCCCGACTGCGACCAAAGTGGGCCTTCGTTCTGGAGACACGGGGTGATCGACAAGGTGTTGACGTCATTGACGCCCTTGCCAACCACGCCCAGAACTCCGTTTGAAACGAAAAGTCGTGTGCTTGCGTAGGGCAGATATCCTGGGAGATGGCCAATCTCGCCAAAAGCAGCCTCGGGAGGCAAAGTAAGACCATCTGGGGAGAGCAATTGCCCAAAAACGTGATCAACCGCAGTCAAATACACCGCTAAATGCCCGGAGTCGCCGGCAATTTCGTAACGGTTGAAACCTTCAACAGCCTCGGGAAAAATTCCGATTTTTTCGGTCCAGGCCGTTCCATCAAAATGCCAAAGCGCGGTACCGGCCGCCCAGATATTCGTGGAGTCGAAAAATACCGAGGTCTCGGCAAAATGCGCCAAATCTGGCTCTCGTGGTGTGCCGACGGCCATCAGCGGCATGCGTGTCATCGTCTGGCCATTCCAGTGCTGAACATCCCGCCCAAAGAACCAAACGTC
>JBFFMO010001357.1:0-1430 GCA_041554035.1 Allomicrovenator sp.
AACGCGCCTTTCTCGTGGCCAAAAAGCTCGCTTTCGATGAGTGACTCTGGGACCGCACCGCAATCGAACACTACGAAAGGCTGATCCGCGCGTTTGCTCATGTTGTGAATCGTGCGCGCAAACACCTCTTTGCCGGTGCCGGTTTCCCCTTCGATCACGACGGTCGCGTTGGTCGGGGCGATCTTCTCCAAGATCCCGAAGATCTCGCGCATGATGATCGACCGTCCAACGATGTCTCCAAATTGCTCCGATTCGCTGGCCACGACCGGAACTTCTTCCTCCATCGGGTTGAACTGGATTTGTGTGTTCCCTGCCGTCACAATCAACCCGGGCGCAAGATACGCTTCGCGAATCCGCACGCCGTTGATGAAAGTGCCGTTGGTGCTTTGAAGATCGACCGCAACATATTCCTCGTCCTCTTGGACGATGCGACAATGGTGCCGAGAGATCGTCTCGTCATCGAGAACAATGTCGTTGTCAGGAGCTGTCCCAATCGTGATCACGTTTTGATCGAGAATCAGCTCACGCTGGCGCGGCAGGCCGGGATTAACGACGACCCGCGCTTTGCGTAGATGAAGAACTCGTGGACGACCATCGATATAAGCAATTTTGGTCGGTTGCGACTTACCGTAGAGGGGCATGAGTGGAAAACCTCTCAAGGGACAACATAAAACACGGCAAACGCGGGAAGAAAAAACTATTTATCATGCGTTTGATTGACGTGGCATTGTATCAGCCAAACAATGAAGATGGCATGAGCACAAGCGAAAACGAGCGAAAGTCATGATAGAAGTGGGCCAATCCTTTGGCAAGTACCGCCTTGTGGAACGTATAGCCACCGGCGGGATGGCTGAAATATTCAAAGCGGCAGTCCGTGGTGCCGATGGCCACGACCGTATCGTTGTCATTAAACGCCTTCATCGTTCACTCTGTGACGACGTCGAGCTTACCCGCATGTTGGCTGATGAAGCGAGGATTTCCGTCCTCCTTGATCATCCCAATATTGGTCAGGTTTTTGACCTCGGATCCATCAATCACCAGTACTTTATTGTCATGGCGTTCATCGATGGGCGCGATGTCCACGATGTTCTGGCGCAGATGAGGAACAGGCGAGAATTCTTGCCGATCCCGGCCGCGCTGCACGTGGTGGCCGAAACATGCACCGCACTCCATTACGCCCATAATCTGATCGCTTCGGACGGTCATCCGCTTGGAATCGTCCATCGAGACGTGTCCCCGCAAAATATTATGGTGACCTTTGACGGGCGGGTGGTGCTGGTCGACTTTGGAATCGCCAAAGCCCGAATGAGGGCTGAAACCACTCAGGCCGGCGTGATCAAAGGGAAATTCTACTACATGGCCCCCGAGCAAGCCCACGGCCATCACGTGGATGGGCGCTCTGATGTTTTTGCAGCCGGCATGGTCCTCTA
>JBFFMO010001358.1:0-1429 GCA_041554035.1 Allomicrovenator sp.
CACGTCGGCTTCGACGTAGGATTCGCCCACTGGGCCGTCGATATGCAGAAGGAATGGGCCGCTATGGGCGTCTCGAGCCCCGACAAAATCTCCCTTGAGGGCGTCACGCCTGGCGATTCCGAGGACCTTCGTTTGGGTCTTCACGACGTCGCCCAGGGTCTGAGCCAGTGGCAAGAGATAGTGGTCGAGGTACTCGCGCCCGGTTGGGTAGGCGTCTTCGTCGAGTGAATGATCCAGAATTTCGCGTCCCCACGGGCTTTGATTGAGTGCCCATGCAGAAAAAAGTCGAACATGCTGCCAACGCTGAATGCTCGAACCGGGAAGTGCGGCTTCGTAGACGCTAACCTGCCAGCCCTGACGAACGGCCAGTGCTGCGGCCTCGATTCCGATCGGACCGGCGCCGATGATGGCCAGTTTTTGTGCCATAAGAGTCTCCTTTTTCACGAATCGTCGTTCTGGGCGACGTTAAGAGAATAATTGTCGTGCCTCAAACGGTTTCAGGTTACCTTAACGGACCGAACCGATAGTGCGTTTGAATGGAAGCCAACGAAGTACAACCAGATGATGTCGAAGCCCCGGCGAAGGTCGCATCTAAAGCGCGCCAGTCCATCGAGGTTTTGCTCAGGAAGACTCGTGCCGCATATGTGTGGCCCTTGGTCTTCGAGGGTTTCCTCTGGCTTGGTGCGACATTTGTCGCAGTTTTCTTGTCCGCTGGCATCCTCGGAATTCTTGCGCCTCGCCCTCACGGTCCCGATGTCTTCATCTGGGTGCTTGGTTTAGGCAGTCTCGCCACATTGATTGTGGGGACGATCGCGGCGGTTGTTGCGTACCGGCAACGCCCCAGTCTTGAACAAATCGCGATGCTGATTCAGTCGGCCTCTCCAGATTTTCGAAGTGATATCGTTGCGGCGCTGCAATTCGCCGAGGAAATCGAAGCCAACACGGCACGGTATTCTGAGGCCCTCTCGCTTGAGCATGTTCAACGAACTCTCAAGTCGATGTATGCGCGCCTGGACAGTACCGGCACGCTGGCCCACGTATTGACGACGCGCTCCGCTAAGCCTGCTTGGTTTGCGTTTTTGGGCGGCCTCGCCCTTGCGTTGGCGATGATCGAGTTCGTTCCTAACTTTAGCGAACGCGTGCTTGGAAATGTGACGGCTCTTGTCGCTCAAGAACAGCGCCCTTTGGTGGGCGACATCGATATCATCCTGGCATTTCCCGCCTACACCAAGAAACCCTTGGAATCCGAAGCGTTTTCGACCGGAAATGTCGAGGCGATCACGGGCACGGAAGTCACGTTGCGGACCTATCCGCTTCTGGACGCTCAACGTTTCGAAATCGTGCTCAAGACCGATGACGACGAGCGAACGATACCGGTTCGAGCGATCAAGAACGTCGGGATTCTAGAGGCGAAATTCGTCGCCACCAA